>NZ_JAYSGF010000048.1:0-32813 GCF_041912965.1 Chromobacterium sp.
ACACCCACGCCTACCAATACATCGTGGAAAGCCTGGGCCTGGACGAAGGCGAAGTCTTCAACGCCTACAACGAAATCAAATCCATCCGCGACAAAGATGAATTCCTGATCCCCTTCATCGACGTACTGTGCGACCCGGCCTTCAAGACCGGCACGCTGGAAAACGACCAGAAGCTGCTCAAATCCCTGATCGTGTTCGCCTGCATCATGGAAGGCCTGTTCTTCTACGTCGGCTTTGTGCAAATCCTGGCGCTGGGCCGCCAGAACAAGATGACCGGCGCCGCGGAACAGTACCAATACATCCTGCGCGACGAGTCCATGCACTGCAATTTTGGCATCGACCTGATCAACACCATCAAGCTGGAACAGCCGGAAATCTGGACCGAAAGCTTCAAGGCCGAGATCACCGAACTGTTCAAGCACGCGGTGGAACTGGAATACGCCTACGCCGAAGACACCATGCCGCGCGGCGTGCTGGGCCTGAACGCCAGCATGTTCAAGGAATACCTGCGCTTCATCGCCAACCGCCGCATGCAGCAGATTGGCCTGGACCAGCTCTACCCCGGCGTGAACAACCCCTTCCCGTGGATGAGCGAGATGATCGACTTGAAGAAAGAGAAGAACTTCTTTGAGACGCGGGTTACGGAATATCAGACTGGCGGGGCGTTGAGCTGGGATTGACCTAATTCTTATTTAAAATTAAAACCTCGCTTGCGAGGTTTTAATTTACCAAAAAATAAATCGTCATATCAAAGGCAAGGAAATAATCAAATGAATTACAAAACAGATGCCCAGGGAAAATTCTAATGAGTTATGAAAAAAATGTAACCGAGGAATTTCTGAACGATGCATTGAAAAATTATCGAGTACGGACGTCTGAGGTAAGAAAGTCTGGTAATCTTGTTGAAAATGCGGAAAGCGATAGAGGAAGAATTCTATATTCAGCTGCATTTCGAAGACTACAACAAAAGGCTCAGGTATTCTCTTTAGAACCAAATGCCGCTGTAAGAAGCCGTCTCACTCACTCACTTGAAGTCTCACAAGTGGGCAGATATATAAGCGATAAAATTGTTGAAAAAGGAAATGTAAAAGACTCTGAAATTGCAAGGTCTCTCTCAATTTTTGTCGAAACAGCATGCCTTGCACATGACATTGGAAACCCTCCATTTGGTCATTTTGGTGAAGCCGCAATACAACAATGGTTTGAGAAAAATGGTGAGGAGTTACTAAAGAAGGCCCTTCCCAAAAATCCATCGAATAAAACCCTTCTGGCTGACTTTATCGAATTCGACGGAAACCCACAAGGACTGAGGATAATATCAAAACTACAGTGGAATAATGATGAGTTCGGGCTAAATTTAACATCAACTGCGCTCTTGTCTTGCATAAAATATTTAAGATGCGCCGGAACAGGAAAATCTAGCGACCCTCTTTTTAAAAAAGCTGGTTTCTTTCAGACCGAATCGAGTCTTGTTGAAAAGCTCTGGCATGTGCATAACATAAACACTAGTAAACCCACTCGCTACCCATTGGCGGCAATAATGGAGGCTGCAGATGATATCTCTTACTGCATTAGCGATTTGGAAGATAGCGTTGAAAAAGGAATCGTATCACTACATGATGCCGCAAACTGGATTTCAGAAAGATGGGAAAATGATCGCACCAAATCGAAATTGGATCATGCTTACGCCGAGATTAACTCCACAGTTTTTAAAATAAAAAAAATATGGGGGGAAAAATCTCAGTCAAACTACACATTTACTGACTTTAGAACGGCAACCACTAGATTCCTTGTTGATTATGCGGCAGAGAATTTTATCCAAAAAATCACCACGTACACACCAGTTGACACGCTCCTTCCAGAAGATTCAGCTGCAACCATTTTCCTTGAAATCCTGAAAGATTACTGTAGGGAAAATGTCTACTGCAATGAAAATGTAGAATTAATTGAATACGCCGGCTACACGGCCATTACTGGTCTTTTAAATATATTCGAGCCACTTCTAAGCTGCAACAAAGATACATTCGAGTGCGCGCTAAACCAAGAAACAAAAGACTCTAACAATAATAAAATTGTTATAGAAAAGAAACTACTCAGACTTTTTCCGGAGAAATACATCAAAGCATACAAACACAGCCTGACGGGCAAATCTAATCCAAAATTCAATGACAATCAAATTGAATGGCTATCGCGCACACACTTAGTAATTGATTTTCTTGCTGGAATGACCGACGATTACAGCATTGAGCTATATAGAACACTTTCCGGCATAAAAGTATTATGACAATACCTAACAACCACCCATACTGGTTAATCAGAAAGATTGCAGAATCCAATTTGGATATAAACTGCTTCGAAATTAGCCGATACAAATACATCCCCAACTCCATAGAGGACAAAAGAACAATACTTAAAGTCAAGCCAGAACACCTCTTGGATGAGACATTCATGGCGGATCTTTTAAAAAAAATTTCCGAAGACGAGAATATAGCATTTCACTCAGAAGTAACCATGAAAAATAATGAAAAAAAACATATTCCATTGATTGATATGAATACACCTTCCGAGGCAATCTTAGAGAAATTGCAAAATTACCTAGGGGAAAATTTATATAAGAAGATCAGCTGGTATAAAAGTGGAAGGTCATTTCATGGCTATATGGAGGACATGGTAGAATTTAAAGAGTGGACACAGATAATGGGGAGGTTGCTTTTATGCAATCAAAAAAATATGGCTCAAACAGTCGATCCAAGATGGATTGGTCATCGTCTTTTAGCTGGATATGCAGCTTTGCGATGGACAAAAAATGGGCTTCATTACATAGCATTGCCAGAAAAAATTTAACTTTCACTGCACTCCCAGTGCGCCTAGATGCGTGAAGTCCAATATTTATCTTGTGACAATTCGAAATAGTTAATTAAGTGAATTTGATTCGTTTCAATCTATTTTTTTAAAACAAAACTTCGCGGATTTCGCCCCTCGGATAAGCGCTGCTGAACTCGCGCTGCTTTAACGTCGCGTCGCTCGAAAAGGCGGCAGCACGGTAAGTTGGGCTGAGTTTGTGAAGCCCAACGTTTACCGCGAAATTGTAGCGATCTATTGAGATAATCATTATATTTTTGGAATCCGCCTCACGGATAATGTTTGGCATGCCGGTTCCGGCCGGCGGACGGGCAAGGGGATTGTGCGGCCAATCCAATCGCTGAGCGAACAGGATATGCAGGCCCCACCCTGCATGTCCTGTTCGCACGCAGACAACCCCATGCCCCCTACAGCGCTGCGAAACCCTATCTTTCAAAAATAGCGGAAAAATACTCCTATCTTAATCAGAGCAAACAAGCCATACTGCCATTTCGCATAACCAAAGCAAACACAATCAAACTAACAAATCCAGACGTGCCAACAAAAGGAGCGACAAAAGAGAATGCCGTCTCTATAAATTTATTTTTATAAGGAATAGATGATAAAAATAAAACCCCAACCAAACAGATAATAGTTTTGATTGGGCTGTAAAAAATACCTGCCTCTATAGCACAGTTAATGTTCCACTTGCCTGCAAAGTAAAAATCACACATCAAATTAGCAGACATACCAGAAGTCCACGCTGCAGGAATAGGCAGAAGCTCCATATTCAGCCATATCTCAAGCAAGACAATGACACATGGAATTAACCAAGCCAACCAACTTCTACCCTCTACCAATCCAACCATCTTTAAAAGCCTTATTAAACACAATTTTTAACTACCGATTAACCTTAAGCCTCTCCAGATTCTAATTTAGCCGAACCATATAACCAAAATTGCCAACAAAGCAAACAGAATGAACATCCAAAAAAGAATCTTTCCATTCCTGCTGCTATTTTTATATTGCTCTTGATCCAAACCTGGCGTCGCCATAGCTTCCTCAATTCGGTTGAACCATATCCTGTCCATTTTTCCTGAATGGGTTGATATAAAGCAGCCTCACTGTTAAATTGGCTTTTGGTGCTCAACACACCTCCGTTAGCGGTGGCCCACGCCCGAAAGCCGTGGTTGTTCAACACGCCATGCATTGCATCCCACACGCGCCCTTGCGCTCGCAATGCTTGGTCGGGCAAGCCGTTTGGAGACATCGCTATGGATGCTCGTCTTATTGTTTCTCTCTCCCCTCTTCTAGTTCGTCCTCCCCACCGCCTATCACATGTCTTGTTGCGCCTGCGCGCCGCCTATCGCCATACGTTTTTGGCAGCGCGGTTTGCGCGCTTCACTGGGGAGGCTCGGCCATGAATGCAGCTATTGATCTGGAAGTGAATACGCCGCTACGGCTGGATTTCGCCAAGGGCGTGGCGATGCGGGTGTTGCGACGGCCGGAGGGGTTCTGGTTTGTCGCGGCGGAGGTCGCGGTATCGATGAAGCTGGAGGTGAAGGATTTGCAGCAAGCCTTGGGCGAGCCGCTGGGGCAAGCCTTCTGCCTGACGGATGAGGCGGAGCCGGTGCTGTGCCTGTCCGAAGGCGAGCTGGACGAGGTGTTCCGCCGCATCAAGAAGCCAGGCGCGCGGCGGTTGCGACGCTGGTGGCAGGAGGAAACCCGCCCGGCCTTGCTGCATCAGGCTGGCGCGGCTGGCACAGCGGAAACCCTGCACCTGGCGCTCGCCCTCGCCGCGGAGGCGGCGCAGCAGGTTAGCCGCGCAGTGCTGGACACCGTGCTGAGCGAACCCGGCCCGTGGCTGCATTCGCGCTGGGTACTGACACTGGATTACGCGCCCAACAACCAGCAGCGCTGGCCGCACGGCAGGCTGATCGGCCTGAACAGCAGCGTCTCCACGCTCAGCGGCATGGCGGAGCTGATTGCCCCGCCCGGCAAGATGCCGGTCAGCAAGGCGGAACTGGTGCAGCTAGCCACCGCCTGCCAGCGGCGTTTGGCGGAGCGCTTAGACAGTTAGAGCGACTGACAAAACCCTTGATGCTGCGTTGCGCCGACTTGCCATACTCAATGTACTGTCTGCGTCGGCGCACCTTGCCTCAGCCGTAACACTGAGTTTTGTTAGCCACTCTTAGCCCGCTAATCGCGCAGCGTAATAAGAAACACCGCTTCAATGTTGCGAAGCGGTGTTTTCGTCAAAAGAGTCCTAGTAGTTTAAATGCGACCTACCCGTCGGCTTCTTTCTCAAAGTATTGACTTGGATATGCGGCCAGCGCGTCACCTGGCCGTTGGAACCGAACATGAACTCAAAAAACAGCACTTGCTCATATTGAAGCTGCAACACTTCACAGCCGTCGCTGTCTATCACCGTTTGTATCCACAAGTTCAGATTCATCTCGGTAACATTGGCAAAGGTGCTCACAAAGGGGGTATTTAGAATCCCGCCTTGTGGCCCGCCATTGTGTTTGCTACTGAGCTGAATCAGCGTGTATTTTTTGATGCGCTGGTCTTTGATCACATCACGCAGCCGCAAATCCGGACGTACGGAATACGGATAGTTTGGATCAGCGACAATCCGTTGGAAATAAGTCAGATTGCTGTCCGGCTGGGTGGCCGGCAATGACTTGTCAAACGCCCAAGCCGGCGCGGGTTCATCCAGATTAAGCGGCGCGGCCGGCGTGCCCTCCTGAACCGACAGCAGTGCGGCCGCACCCATGCTGGGTGAAATGGCGAGCGGAGACCCAGCCAAGGGCACGGGGTTGGCAGCAACGGCAGCCGGCACCGTATTATTGTCTTGCGGCTGCGGAGTCGTTGGCCATGAGTTGGTAAAAGGCTGAGTCCAACAGTCGGTGCCGGTGGGATATTCCGGTTTGCCGGGAATGTCCGCCTGAAATCCGCCGGTAATCATCATCGCACTGCCATGGGGGATGGTCCCGCTACGCGCAATGGAATAAGGCGGCACATAATTTGGCCCGTTGGCCCCGGCGCCAATAGCAATCCCAGGGAAGCCGTTATCTGAAATAACGGATTCTTCAGTAGCCGCATGGTTGTACATCGGGTTCATCCACAAATACATGCCATCTTCTTCGTGAATGCCCACGCCGTCACTGACCCGTTGTATGCTTTGATTGTATTTCACCGCGCCAGCGAACTGCTCGTTGGTGCCCCCCCGATTCCGCACCCCACCATCCACCAGGGAGAACGTGAGTTCTTCGGTGTAGTTTTCACAGAGAAAGTGGAATATGCCGAAAATGGTTTCAGAATTTGTCCCTGGAGACGGCATACAGGTGGTATGCAAGCCCCATCCCAGATTCGTCTTGTCCGGATTGTAGTTAACCCATGTGCCTTCCAGCTGCTTCAGCACACCATAATCAGCCGGCTGATCCAGTACTTTATCCGAATATTCCGGATAGGGCGGAGCTGGCGTTTGAACCACATTGTTTTCAGGCATACACACCTCGCATGATCATTCATTTTGATAAAGGGCGGTGCAGCGAAAAGACGATAAAAGCCGTGTCAGCTTTACGGGACTTGCTGTACAAATAAAAACACGTCAATGAAAGGCTGGTTTTTCTAGCAAAATTTGTATTTGCATGACTGAAATATTCTGCCAATCTTCAGCCATGAAATTAAGTAAATTCCGCCATACAAAAATCCTAGCACTAGACATGACAATGTCAAGACAAATTCTATTGATTATTTTATTATGAATAGAGAACATCTAAATTAGGCGAAATATTCTGAGAAACCATCTTTGGAGAGAATGCGGTCATGGGGACGGTAGAACCGAAACCCAAGCACAGTGGAAGTGATATCGCCCTCCCGGGCGATTGCGGTACAGCCACCATCTTCCATCCGCACCTCGCTTTCGCCAAAGCCCGCAAGCCACTCCTTAACTTATGGCGAGCGCTTGCGAAGACTAGAAACGGGGAGGATGCTGCTGGAGCGATGAGCACGCCTTATGCTAGGGCCGGCGCGCATCGGTGTGATAGAAAACGGGGCACGGAACTGATTGGTGCAGGCTCTTCCACAGCAATCAATCAAGCAAAAACCTATACACATTCCCCTCCTCCACAAAGGAAGCGAAACGCTTGCCCGCCAAGGGCACAAATCGGCCGGACTTAATCGCGTACTCATTGAGTACCACCCCAGCCGGCTCATCCTTGCCACCCTGATAGCGATACTCAAGCTTGTCGAACCGTACTTGGCCGTTCAAAAACCTAAGGCCCTGACAGGATGCAAACAGGCTGGGTAGCTTCCATCCTTGAGGCTTGGATCTGCCCAAGCGCAACAGGTAGACCGACTTATGTCTCACCGCCGTACCCGAGGCCGATGCAGGCGTATTTTCCACGCATGCCCAGCCGGCGGCGAAATACGCCACAGACCCTCTCCCCAGATCCCCTGCATTAACCACCTCGCCAGGGAAAGCCTTGATCGACTTGGCCAACCATGTCCGGCCATCTATGGTGATCTTGCCTTCTTTAAGCTCTACCTTATGACGGCCACCCGCTGCCATGCCCTGCCAAACATATTGGATGTCTTGCTCCCCCTCCAGGCTGAAAGGTTCTAGCTCGACACCCGAAGACTGGAATAAGCGATTTGGCAGGCTGCGGTAATAGGTCTCATACCCATCAAACAGCCCAGCAGCCTGGGCCCAGGTTGGCAGAAACAGTAAAACCGCGAAATGATTCATGCGCATATCATTTTAAGGTCAGCAGAAACAAGCCGTTCTAGCGCCACTTAGCCTGCATAGGTTTCAGAACTAAGCATTTTACCCTTCAACAGGAACCAATCCCTGCTTTTTCCAACATTCAAACCTTGCGTTTGTTGCTACGCTCATCGCAACGATAACCACCTGGTGATCAAAATCAGGTAACTCACCCAATTTCTCCAAGAGTTTCTCCATGCCTTCCGCATTGCTTGAAATGCGGCAAAACCGACCACCTCCAGCAAGCACCCAAAACACGTCATCTACAAACGGCCCTTGATCCGTGGTTTCGATGCTTACCTCGCACAGATCAGCCCAATGGAACTCAATATCCTCACCCCTTAATGGGCTATGGATAATTTTACTCTCATCAAACACAACCTTCTCCACGGACCGTCTTGACTTCCACTTAAACAATCGAGACAAAAACCCCATACCACCTCCCTGGCACAACCCCCCCCTTCCAAAGACTCATAAGGGGGTTAACTGCAGATACTTGACCGGCTTTAGCGCTCCTAAAATCAGCCTATATTTCAGACCATCAAAGGAGTAGCTAACTTTCCCCTTATTATCAATTACTACTTTATACCTATTATCATTTCCATACTTTTTAAATGAAAATACATCATCTTTAAGCTCATAACTCTCAATCAATTCATCATCACGGTCATCTGGCGAAAACAAATGCACACGATCCAAAACCAAAAAATCTTTTGTCAAAAGATAAAACTCATAATTGGTTTCCTCCCAGGGAGCATTCTGAAAGACCAAAAAATACCGTTCAGAATCTTCCATCCAGTACTGAGCAAAAACTGATTCGCCCATAACCTTGACACCTGTCTTTTGGCCGCAGAACAAAAGATCAAAATAAACGATTACAACCCCTGGCTTTCTTGGACTTTCCACCACATCAAAGTCTTTTATTGCATTTACCATCTAGCGCCCCTCTAACTCTTCATCTAGACCATCAACCCCTTCCTCGACAATCCACATTCATACAGCATCACACATAAAATCAACCACAAGCAATCAGCCATCAATTACAATTATGCGAGAAATCACATTATATCTCTCGTAGTTCAAGATATTTTTTGGGCTTCATAAAATCAAAACACGACCTATATTTTAGCTCACTCAATAAATAACTCACCCGACCACCCACCCGAATTGACAACTCATATCTCTTTCCACTCTTATATTTCTCAAAAACCAAATCACTCCCTTTAAGGCGGCGCTCTTGAATAAACCCATTATCCTCAGGCGTTGCGCTCAAATTAATCCGATCGACAACGTGAAAATCCTCATCAAGCAGATAGAACAGATAGTTTGTCCCCTCCCAAAAATCATTCTCAAGAACAACAAGAAAGAAATGATCTATCTTATATTGAGCAAAAACAGTTTCATAATCCACCCTGACTCTTGTAGCATGACCATCAAACATCAAGTCAAAGCATTCGTCTACGCCCTTTGAGGGTTTCACCTCTTGCAAGCCAAACAAATCTATTGGATGCGCCACTTCGTGAATTCCTCCAGTTCCTCATCGTAATTGTCTACGACGCTTTCTGCCAACGCTCCACCAACTACACTCCCTGCCAAAACTACAGCAACAGCACAAACGGGAGCACCAGGCCCACACAACGTCGACACGGCTAAACCAGCAAAAACACCGCCAGCCATACCTCCCCCAATGACAGCCCCCTGTTTAATGGTTTCTTTGGTCTTATTTTCTGATGACGCCACTGCATAGCTTGCCAATGCAGCAGTCACGACCCACCCAACCTTACCAATAACACCCAATTTTTTTGCTTTTACATTAAAATCTTGATTGGGCTTTGCCGATGACTCAATAATGGCATAATACACTTTATTTTTTTCAGCTGGAGTTAATAAATCAAACTGTTTCCCAAAAAGAGATTTCGCTTTTTTATCTAACAGCTCTTTTATAGTTGGAGGTTCCAATTTGTGGCGTTCCGCTATCGCGAGGCCCTGTGCAGAAGTTACAACTCTATGCTCTGCCATTATTTTATTACGCATCGCATATGAGAACTCCATTCCGTCTTTCGCACTCACTCTCCCTGCATTGACTTCATCAAGAACAGTTTGGGCCATCCGTTTGATGTTTTCTTGATATGATATTCTAACATTTGCGTCTTTAATCACATCCGTTGCAAACCTTGCCGCTGCAGCCTCCAGCATATCCAAGCTTTTCTTGAGCGGGGACTCCAGTTCATGCCGCTGGTTCACCTGATAATAGCCCCGGTACTCAATCTTATACTCGGGAGCGCTGGCCCCGCTGGTGGTGGAAGTGCCGGCGCTGCGGCTTCTGCCATAAGTTACGGTATCGCTCATGTCTCAGCCCTCGATCAGATTAAGGATTTTGCTGGAGAGGTTTTCGTCGCTAACGTCTTCATTTGCCGGAATTTCAACATGGATGCCCGCGATCTCCGCAATGGAGTCGATCCGCAAACAGCTGGCCTGGTCAAATGTCATCTCCTTCGAACTGCCGTCGTTAAAGTTGATGGTGCAAGCCAAGCCTTGGTAGTTCTCCTCGCCCGGCAAGGCAAACTCGATCCAGTTCGGGCCTTGCTCCAGCAAAGGCGCCCCCGCCGCGATCATCGCGCTCAACGGCCCCGGCACCATCTTGACCGCGCCGGGTTCGGTATCCACCGTGGCTTGACGCTGGGAGGCGATCAGCACCGCCCCGCAAGAGGTGAGCATCCCCTCCAGCGCCACATTCTTGCCCATGAAGGTGTGGTTTTTCGCCCCGGCTACGATAACAAAATCTGTCTTGCACTGCGGACAGTAGCCCCGGTGGCCAATCCCGCAGCCATTCTTGCCAAAAATATTGAAGTTCGGAAACGCCTCCAGCACTGTGCCACCGTGTGAGGTGGTATCGCCAATACGGATAATTGCGCGCGCAGCCATAGTTTTCCTTTCCATTCAAGAAAGTAGCTTCCGGTACGCCACGGGCATTCTCGGCAATTATTCTTAAGATATCAACTAAACGAAACCACCTACCCCGATTAGTCCACCCAGAGACATTAATCTCCTCCGTCGGCGGCTTGACGCCCTACCCCCGCCTCAGTACCCTGTGCCTCGCGCTGCGCCCAATAACGCCGCGCCGGGTTTGGAAGCCCACAAAACCTTTCCCCAGACCAGCTCAAGTCCAAAAGACCGCGGCCCGTCTGGTGCCACGCATGTCCCCACTCCTGGACAGGCCGTGGCAGGGAGCCTTCACGGGCTACCGGTTCTGAAAGGTCTCCGGTCTTCCAACCTTGTCACGTGCCTGTCCAAGCCTCTCCGGGCAGGCTTCAAAGCTGACTAGGAGACCGCAATGACGCCTTCCCATCCGCACTCCGTTTTCGCCAAACCACCGCCTGATCCACAGACCCAAACCCTGGCAGCCTGCGCCCTGGCCTTGAATTGCCTCGTCACCCTGCGTCACGCGCTTGACGCTTTCCAGTCCCACGCCTCACAGACACAGCAGCCCCGTTTACAGCATCTGGCCTTTGCCGCCACCGCGGTGCTGAACGATTGCGCCAGCCAGTTGCAAAGCCTTTGCCCCGACTCCGTTCCCTGCCCGCCGGACGGCAGGTTTCCAACGCTGACTTGGAGACCGCAATGACGCCCTCCCACTTTTTCGCCACTGCCGCAAAACCACCTCCAGCGGCCCGTCCTGCCCGGCGTCCGTACCCGCCTGTTTCGAAGCGGCATATTTTTAACAAATTAAGTTGTATTTCTTGCCGTCCTATGATTTCATCCGTTGGCAACGTAGTGGATCGAAGCCGTGGCTTTGCTCCCGCGTCGTCAAACCAGATGTTTGTGCTCAAGGATTGTTACTGCGCAGGCAGGCAAAACCTGATGACTTGGCTTCAGCCCAGCCGTCAGGTTTTTTGCTTTCTGGATACGCGATATGAAAATCAGCAAAATCTTGAATAACAATGCGGCCCTCGTATTGAACGAACAGCATCAGGAACTGGTGGCCATGGGCCGCGGCGTGGGGTTTCAAAAGCGGCCGGGAGACGCGCTGGATCCGGCGCTGGTCGAAAAAATCTTCGCCTTGCAAAACCACGAGCTGATGTCTCGCTTGAGCGAGGTCTTGAGCGGCATTCCCGCCGAGGTGATGGCGGTCTGCAACGACATCCTCAAACTGGCGAAGAAACAATTGGGCCGATTGCCCGATGAGGTCTACCTGGCCTTGCTGGATCATTGCCATTTCGCGATTGAACGCCAGCGCCAGGGCATTGCCCTGCACAATGCGCTGCAATGGGAAATGCGCAGGCTCTACCCGACAGAATTCGCCCTTGGCCGGCAAGCGCTGGCGCTGATAGAGCAACAACTGGGACTGCACCTGCCGGAGGATGAGGCCGGCTTCATCGCCTGGCATTTGGCGAATGCGCAATTGAACAGCGAGGCTTCGGAAATGCAGGCCATTAACCAGCTGATGCGGCAGATTCTGCGCATCGTCAAAGACCAGCAAGGGCTGAAGCTGGACGAGCAGGCGTTGAACTACCACCGCTTCATCGCCCACCTGAAGTTTTTTGCGCAACGCGTGTTGTCGCAGCAGCAGCTACAAGCGGGAGACCCCAGCCTGCACGCTGCGGTGAAAGCCAGTTATCCGCGGGCATGGCTCAACGCGGAGAGTGTTGGCGGCTTTATTTGGGAGCAGTACCAGAGGGCGCTGGAACCGGATGAGCTGATGTTCCTCGCCATCCATATCAGCCGTTTATAAAGCAGAGCTTTACTCGCCGGCTGGCTTGAGCAGCCGAAGCATCATCAGGATTGTTACTGTCTAGAACAGGCAAAACCTGGCCACGCCTCCCCATTGCGGGTGGCGCGGCCAGGTTTTTTTTTGAGCGTTCGCTCGCCACATGGAGGGAAGCAATGGACACACTCGCCAAGCAAATCGTCACCGGGGTTGGCGGCAAGGACAATATTCTGAGCCTGGTGCATTGCGCCACTCGCCTGCGCTTCAAGTTGCGCGATTCCGGACGGGTGGACGCCAAAACCCTGAACCGCCTGCCCGATGTGCTCATGGCGCAGGAAAGCGGCGGGCAATTCCAGGTGGTGATCGGCAACCGTGTCGCCGAGGTCTATCAAGCCATCTGCCAAGTCACCGGGCTGGATGACGAGATTCCGCTGGCCGGCACCGCGGTGAAGGAAGGCGCGCTCAGCCGCTTCATTGATGTAGTGTCCGCCATTTTCACGCCCACCTTGGGCATCCTGGCCGCGTCCGGCATCCTCAAAGGCTTGCTGTCGCTGGCGCTGGTGAATGAATGGATCAGCGAAACCAGCGGCACTTATTTATTGTTGTTCGTGGCCAGCGATGCCTTGTTTTATTTCTTCCCCTTGGCCTTGGGATATACCGCCGGCAAGAAATTTGGCGGCAACCCTTTCACCGCGATGGCCCTGGGCGGCGCGCTCACTCATCCGCTGTCCATCGGCGCGTTCAATGCCGCGCAGCAGGCCGGCGCCTTGCCGCTGGATTTTATCGGCATTCCCATCGTGTTCATCAATTACAGTTCTTCGGTGATTCCCATCATTCTTGCCGCCTGGGTCAGCAGCCATCTTGAGCGCCGCTGCAACCGCCTCCTGCCCGCGGCGGTCAAGAATTTCCTGACCCCGCTGCTGTGCTTGTGCCTGATCGCGCCCATGACTTTCCTGCTGATCGGCCCGGTCGCCACCTGGCTGGGCCGCTTGCTGGCGGAGGGGTTTCAAACCCTCTACGGCCTGGCGCCGATGTTGGCCGGCGCGGCGCTGGGCGGCTTGTGGCAGGTGTTGGTGATCTTTGGCCTGCACTGGGGCCTGGTGCCGCTGATGTACAACAACTTGAGCCTGCTGGGCTATGACACCATGGGCGCGCTCTTGCTGCCGGCGGTGATGGGGCAAGTGGGCGCTACGCTGGGGGTCTTCCTGCGCACCCGCGATGCGCGCATGAAGTCCTTGGCCGGCTCGGCGGCCACCTCGGGGCTGTTCGGCATTACCGAACCCGCCATCTACGGGGTGACCTTGCCGGCCAAGCGCCCCTTCCTGTTTGGCTGCATCAGCGGCGCCTTGGGCGGCTTGATGCTGGGTTACGCGCGCAGCAGCGTCTATTCGCCCAATCTGCCCAGTGTTTTCACCTTTTCCCAGGTGATTCCGCCCACTGGTGTCGATTTCTCCGTTTGGGGCGCGATTGCCGGCAGCCTGCTGGCGGCGGCCCTCGCCGCGCTGCTCACCTTCTGGTTTGGCCTGCCCAAAGCCGCCGTTGCCGCCGCGGCAGCGGATGAGGCCGTTGCGGACACAGCGTCCCATCAAGTCTTGTCCCCGCTGCACGGCCTGACGCGACCGCTCGGCTGCGTGGCGGACCCCGCCTTCGCCAGCGGCATCTTGGGCCAGGGCGTGGCCATTCTGCCGCTAAGCGGCCGGGTGGTGGCGCCGTTCAGCGGTCGGGTCGAATCCCTGTCCTACTCTGGTCACGTCCTGGTCCTCGTCGCCGACGACGGCACCGAAATGCTGATCCATGTCGGCATCCATACCGCCAAGCTCGATGGCAGTCACTTTCGCGCGCATGTGCAAAGCGGCGACTTGATCGCGGCCGGCGATGTGCTGCTGGAGTTCGACCACGCCGCCATGGCCGGGGCCGGCTTCGATACCACCAGCCTTGTGCTGATCTGCAATCCCGGCGGCGCTCAAGTGCGGCCCATTCCCTCGGACACGGTGGCGGAGTTGGCGCCGCTACTGGCCGTCAGTCCTTAACCATTGCATCAGGAGAGTAGAGATGACCTTGTTTCCCGCTGATTTTCTTTGGGGCGGCGCCTTGGCCGCCAATCAGGCCGAAGGCGCTTACCTGGCCGACGGCAAGGGCTTGTCCACATCGGACTTGCAGCCGCAGGGGATTTTTGGGCCCATCGTCAAGCGCGCTGCCGGCGACAGCAGCCTCAAGGATCAGGCGATAGACTTTTATCATCGCTATCCGGAGGATATCGCCCTGTTCGCGGAGATGGGCTTTGGCTGCCTGCGGGTATCCATCGCCTGGAGCCGCATCTTCCCCCAAGGCGATGAGCACGCGCCCAACGAGGCCGGGCTGGCGTTTTATGATCGCCTGTTCGGCGAGATGGCCAAGCACGGCATTCAGCCGCTGGTCACGCTATCGCATTATGAAATGCCTTATGCGTTGACCCAGCGCCATGGCGGTTGGGGCAGCCGCCGGACCATCGCCTTTTTCGAGCATTACGCGCGCACGGTGTTCGCCCGCTATCGCGACCAGGTCAAATACTGGCTGACCTTCAATGAAATCAATATGGCGCTGCACGCGCCGTTCACTGGCGTCGGCTTGCCACCGGATAGCGGCAAGCAAGCCATTTACCAAGCCATCCATCATCAATTGGTGGCCAGCGCGCGCGCGGTGAAAGCCTGCCATGAGCTGGTGCCGGATGCCCGGATCGGCAATATGCTGCTGGGCGACATCGTTTATCCGCTCAGTTGCCGGCCGGATGACCAATTGGCCAGCCAGAAACAAAACCGTGGCTGGCTGTTTTTTGGCGATGTGCAGGCGCGCGGCGCTTACCCGGCCTATATGCGGCGCTTCTTCCGCGACGAGGGCATCACGCTGGACATTCGCGCCTCTGACCATGAAGACCTGCTCGCCACGGTGGACTTCATCTCCTTCAGCTATTACATGTCCGGCTGCGCCTCGGCCGACCCGGCCTTGGCGGCACAGGCCGGCGGCGTGCTGGGCATGGTGCCCAATCCTCACCTGCCCAGTTCCGACTGGGGCTGGCAGATCGATCCGCAGGGCCTGCGCTATCTGCTCAACCTGCTGTACGACCGCTACCAGAAACCGCTGTTCATCGTGGAAAACGGCCTGGGCGCGCGCGATGAAGTCACGGCGGACGGCCGCGTCCACGACCCCTACCGCATCCAGTACCTCAACGATCATCTGCTGCAAGTGGCCGAAGCGCTGGACGATGGCGTGCCCCTCCTCGGCTACACCAGTTGGGGGCCCATCGACCTGGTCAGCGCTTCCAAGGCGGAAATGTCCAAGCGCTACGGCTTCATCCATGTCGACCGCGACGACCAAGGCCAAGGCAGCCTGGAGCGGCGGCGCAAGGACAGCTTTTACTGGTACCGCGATGTGATCCGCAGCCGGGGACAGACGCTGAAGCCGGCCGGCTAATCGCAGAAACGGAAACATTCGCGGCCTGCCGACGGCAGGCCGAAGCACCAAGGGCGCTGCCATTGGCCAGGGGCGGACTTTGCCCGCGCCTGGACAGCCGCCGGAATCATTGGGAGAGAATCATGCGCTTCGCTTTTTTCACTGCCATGTGGTCTTCGCCACGGATTTTGAGTCTGATCTTTGGCGCTTTGCCGTGCACCGCGGCCCTCGCGGAAAATAGCCGCTGGAACGGCGCCGCGCTGGGTTTCGAAGCGCCGGCCGGCGATCTGTTCAGCAGCAGCCTCGGGCTGCGCCAGGCCTTGCAAGCCCATGGCTTCGAATACCAGCTGGCCCATGTCAGCCAAACCGCCTACAACGCCAAAGGCGGTTACAACACGGACAAGAAAGCCGAATACATCGACCAGTTTTCGCTGACTTTCAGCCAAAGCCTGGCGGCGCTGACCGGCATGCCCAATGCCGCGATCGAGGGCAATATCGTCAACCGCAACCATGACAACAACCTGACCAGTTCGCGGCTGCAAGACCCGCGCGTCGGCTTCAACGATCTGGCGCAGGAAAGCTGGGGCGGCCAGTCCATTACCCGGCTGGGTTGGCTGAATTTCCGGAACAGCTGGCTCGACGGCCGCTTGCAGTGGCGGATAGGCTTGATGAACAAGGTGCAGGACTTCGATCAGATCATTCCCTGCGACTTCCAGATGCTCAGCCTGTGCGGCGGCAAGTCGGCGGATTCCGGCACTTGGTATAACTGGAACGTGCATTACTGGGGCAGCACCGTGCAGTATCGGCTCACGCCGGAACTGACCCTCTTGGCCGGCGTGCTGGAGCAAAACCCGCAAGCGCCGTCGCGCGGCCACGCCTGGAGCGTGTCCACCGACGGCAGCCGGGGCTTGCTGCTGCCATTGGAAGCCGAGTGGCGCACCCGCCGCTTCGGCCTGCCCGGTATTTACAGCCTGGGCCTGCTGTACACCAATGCCAAGCAAGCCGATCTCTATCTCGGCCAGTCCGGCGGACCCGGCGCGCTGGACCCCGGGGGTTATCGCCACTACCGCGACACTTGGTTCCTATATACCGGCTTCAACCAGCAACTGAACCGCCACGCCGATAACGCCAACCGGGGGCTAAGCCTGGCCTGGAGCCTGGGCTTGGCGGACCAGCGCAGCAATAAGTCGCGCTATTCCACCTCGCTGGCCTTGCGCTATCGCGGCCTGTTTGACGCCCGGCCAAACGACTGGCTGGCGCTGGGCGTCGCCAAAATGCAAGGCAGCGCCAATTTTCGGCGCAGCCAAAACTTCCTGAACCAGCAAAGCGAAGCCGAAAACTACAGCGATCCACGTTATGCGCCGCTGCCGGAGTCTTCCGTGAATGCGGAGCTGTATTACCGCTTCAAAGCAACCCCATGGCTGGAGTTGCAACCCTTGATCCAGTATTGGGGACGCCCCGGCGGCCTGACCCAAACTTCAGACGCCTGGGTGCTGGGCCTGAAAACCGCGGTCAATTTCTAATCTGCAAGCCTACAGAACGTTGGAGGACTTTTGCGCAACCCAAGGGAGGAACCATGATGAATACAAGCTTGCCCTTCATGGAGCAATTAAGACGGTTAAACCAGAACCTGCTCGCCCCTCAGGGCCCGGCCACGCCCCCATGAACCGTAGATTGGGCAGCATCAAACGCCTCAAGTCGGCAGTGTTCTGCGGCTTGGGTCCGGCCATCAGATGGCTGCTGGCTCCAAGCCCAGACGGCGGCGTTACACCGTCTCGCTATTCAAGCAAGCACAAAGCGTTGCGGGAGGGTGCCACATACCTAACGGCGTGCCCGGCCCCACTCGAGCCGACGCCATTGTCTATACCGAAGAAGACCCTCCATTCACTCCCTTGGTATCACTTGCCGAAACTTCACAGATTAGGAAGGCCATGCTCAGTTCATTCTTTATTGACGCTTACCAGTCCTATCTGTTCTTACCCACCCGCTACAACCCATGGCTAGTGACGCTGTCCTTGCTGGTCGCCATTTTCACTTCTTGCCTGGCATTGCAGATTGCCGGCCTGGCGCGCGAAGCCAGCGAACGCTGGCTGCGCCGGGTCGCCCTCGCCACCGGTTCTTGCGCAATGGGCGGCGGCATCTGGGCAATGCATTTTGTCGGCATGCTGGCGTTCAACGCGTGCAGCACCGTCAAATACGCCTTGCTGCCCACCCTCTTGTCCATGCTTCCCGCCATCGCGGCCTCCGGCATCGCCTTGCATTTGCTGTCCCAAGCCAAAATCGCCGGCAGGCAGTTATTGATCAGCGGCGTGCTGGTTGGATCTGGCATCGGCACCATGCACTATTCCGGCATGGCGGCCATGCGCATGGCGCCGCTGCTGCGGTATGACCCCATTTGGTTCGCCATTTCGATCTTGCTCGCCATCTTGCTGAGCACCTTGTCGCTTTGGATCCGCTTTGGTCTGGACAATAACAAAATCGGCAAGGGAAAGATGACGCTGCTCAGCGGCATCGTCATGGGGGTCGCCATTGCGGGCATGCATTATTTTGGAATGGAAGCCGCCCGTTTCATCGGCATCGCTGATCCCAGCTTTCGCAATGCCATTGACGACAATGCCAGCTTGGCCATCGCCATCGCCATCATCGTGCTGATGCTGGGCACCATCGTATTCGCCGGAAATGTGCTCTTGCGTTACCGGCCCTTGTATCAGAGGGCGTTGAGCAATGAATTGAAACTGCAGGCCACCTTGAACACTTCGGTGGACGCCATCATCACCATTGATGAAAAAGGCCGCATTCAAACCGCCAATCCGGCGGTTGAACGCCTGTTCGGCTGGCGGATTGATGAATTATTGGGTAGGAATATCAGCCTGCTCATGCCGGAACCACATCACTCCAAGCATGATGGCTTCCTTGCCGAGTATATGCGGACGCAGATCGCGAAGCTGATCGGGAGAGAGCGTGAAGAAATCGCTCTCAAAAAGGATGGCACGCTATTTCCCATCCGCCTGTCGGTTGGCAAGGTGGTGCTGCCTGATCAAGTCATTTATGTCGGTTATATTGGCGACATCAGCGAGCGGAACCGCATACAGCATGAGCTGAGAGACAGCGAACGGCAATTTCGCACCCTTATCGACAACATCCCCGGCGTCACCTTCCGCAGCCACTGCCTGGAGCCCTGGAAAACGATTTTCATCAGCGACAATATCGAGGACTTATGCGGATGCCCGGCCAAGGCATTTGTGGATGGCCGAATTCAAATGCTGGACCTCATCCACCCGGATGATAAGGAAAGAGTATGCCAGGCCATCCGCTCGGCGCTGGATCAGCATCAACTCTATGTGGTCGAGTACCGCCTGCTTTGTCTGGACAAGGAGGAATGCTGGGTATTGGAAAGCGCGCGCGGCGTATACGATGAAGCGGGGACGCCGCTCTTGATCGATGGGGTGATTCTGGACATTTCCGAGCGCAAGGCGACAGAGTTCGCCCTGATTGAAGCCAAGAACCATGCGCTTTCAGCCGTCAAATCCAAAAGCGCCTTCCTGGCAAACATGAGCCATGAAATCAGAACCCCGATGACCGCGATTATCGGCTACACCGACTTGTTGCAAGGCACGCCGCTGGATGCCAAGCAAAAGGAGATGTTAAGGACAGTCAACCACTCAGCCAAAAGCCTGCTGGGCCTGCTCAACGATGTCCTCGATACCGCCAAGCTGGAACAAAATGCGCTGCAACTGGAAGAAGCCCCCTTCTCTTTGCGAGAAGTGGCCGAGCATGTGATCGACATCCTGAAATTAAGCGCGGACAAAAAAGGCATCGCCTTGCAGTTGAAATACCCGTCCATGACCCAGCACACTTTCTTTGGCGATGCGTTTCGGGTCCGGCAGATCTTGATCAATCTGGTGGGCAATGCCATCAAGTTCACGGAACGGGGCGGGGTTTGGCTGACGGTGCTATCCGAAAAAGATGACATCCTCATCATGATTCGCGACAGCGGCATCGGCATGAACGAGGACACCTTGGCCAGGCTATTCCAGCCGTTCTCCCAGGCCGACGCGTCGACCACGCGCCGCTTTGGCGGCACCGGTCTTGGCACCAGCATTGCGCTGCAATTGGTGCAAAAGATGGGCGGGCGGATTGAAGTTCAAAGCACGGTGGACAAAGGCTCCATTTTTCAGGTTTATCTTCCTCTGCGCCCGGCGCCGCCGGAAAGCCTGCCCAACCCTGTCATCGCCAATACGGAGCACCGGCCCAAGCCCGCTCGCCCGCTGAACATCCTGGTAGCCGATGACGATGCGATCAATCTGGACATCATCACCATGCTGCTGGAGGAATACGGCCATCGCATCTATACCGCGTGCAATGGGAAGGAGGTTATCAATGCCTGGCGGCATCATGATATCGACCTGATTCTGATGGATGTGCAGATGCCGGTCATGGATGGCATCGCCGCCTGTAAATTCATCCGTCAGGAGAGCGCCAACGATGACAAGAACGCCACGCCCATCATCGCCCTGACGGCGGGCGTGTTTCAGGAGGATCGCGAGGCCGCCATCGCCGCCGGCATGGATGGCTTCATGACCAAGCCGATAGACAGCATGCAATTGCAGGATGAAATCGAGCGCGTGATGAAACAGGTGGCCGGATAAGCCTGCCGCCGCCGGCTATTCGGACCAGGCGAACTCCGCTTGGCACCCGCTTGAATCCGGATATCCCTGCCCTGGCCAGCGCATCCGCCAAGCGCCTTGAAACCACGGGTTCGAAGCAATCCACATTCAGCAGGAAGAATATATCCAGGCCATGGGTTTTTGGAGCATGGATGCGCAGCGAGGCGCATGCGATGACTTTCGACGCCTCATCCAGAATGAACCGGGATTGCCCATAGTCGAAAGACTCCTCCCAGCAATCAAACTCCAGGAAGACATACTCCTCCGCGGCCGGCGCTCCCGAGTGGCGGTCAATCTCCGCGGGCAGCGCCGCGAATCTTGCCTGAAAACCGGTCAGTACTTCCAACAGCTTCTTCACCCCACAAAACCCGCATTCACCGTAAGCCAGTCCCGGCTCAAGCGCTTCACGCCGTTGATCAGGGTGATGTTGGCGCGGCTGCCCGCTATTCCATTGTCTACCCATGTGACTGCCCGCTTAGAACCTGTTTACGATCTCGCGAGCCAAGGTGAGACAAGGCATTGCGGCGGAGAAAGCGGAATGTACCCCTGGTACATGAGCACTGAGCTTGGTTTCAACGCCGCATCGCCGAAGCGCAGCAGACTTTGAACAGGTTCTTAGGACCTCAAGAAACAAGCGCAGCACATCAAGAGCCGGCCCTCATCGCGACGGCGCGCTCCCGCGCGCCGCTTTTCTATAGGCGGTCAACGACATGCCGGTATGGCGCTTGAAATAACGGCACAGATAGGAGGCGTCCTCAAAGCGCAGCTTGTCCGCTAGCTGGCCAATGGACAGATCGCCATAGGCCAGCAGCGATTTGATCTCCTGCACTACTTGCCGGTCGATCAAGCCCTTGGGGCTGTCATTGAAGAACCTCTTGCTCAGTTGCGACAGATAAAACGGCGTGATGCTGAGCGCCTCCGCGTAAAAGCTCACCTCGCGGCGCTGCGTCGAATGCCGGCCCACCAGCTCCCAAAAACGCCAGCTAAGCATTTCGCCGCGGCTGAACTCCGGTTCGGCGCAGTCTTCCGCCGATACCCGCTCCGCGACCTTGAGGAAGAAATTCTGCAGCAGATTGCGCAGCATCGTCCGGCCATGCTGCGGACAATGGCCGGCTGCGTCTTCCATTTGCGCCAGCCACCCGCTCAGCAAGGCCGCGTCCGCCAAGGCGGGAATGCAATGCGGGTGCTGATGCAGGAAGACAAACAGGCTGCTCGGCAGCGGATAAGCCACTTCCGCCGCCCGGCTCTTGGGCATCAGACAGACAAAGGCCGCGAACCGCCGCGAGCACCGCCGCAGCAGCGCAATCGTGTCTTCCGCCAACACCAGCACATGGTGCCGGCGCACCGCCCTTTCCTTGAAATTAATGGTGAAGCGCGCACAGCCTTCCACGCAGACCAGCAGCGCGATATAGGTCTGCCCGAAACCCAGCGGCAAGCCCAGGCCGTCCGCCAGCGTGCTCCTCGCAATCCGTATCGAATCATCCTGATTCAGTAGCTGGGGTACCGCGCGCATATTAGAAAATCCCTGTAATTCCGGCGCCATCGCTCAAGACGGCCAGGCATGATTGTTTCCAAAAGTACCGAAACCGCTCAGGAATGTCCATTCATCCCTCAGCCTGGCCACGCTAATCTGCACGCATCCCCAAACGCCGATATGAGGGCAAGACGATGAAACTGGAAACACCGCGCCTGATCCTTCGCCCCTGGCAAGACAGCGACGCCGCCGATCTCTACCAAGTGGCCAAGGACGCCAGGGTCGGCCCCATCGCCGGCTGGCCGCCGCACAGCAGCGTGGAGCACAGCGCCGAGATCATTCAGACCGTGTTCAAACAGCCGGAGGTATACGCGCTGGAGCTGAGGGACGAGGGCCGCGTGGTTGGCTGTGTCGGCATCCTGGACAGCGCTGGCAGCAACTTCGAGATCGGCCCGCGGGATGGCGAGATCGCCTACTGGATAGGCGTGCCTTACTGGGGCCGGGGGCTGATCCCGGAAGCGGTGCGCGAGGTCATGCGCCACGCCTTCGAAACCCTGAACCTCAAGACGTTGTGGTGCGGCTACTTCGCCGGCAATGCCCAGTCCCACCGCGCCCAGGCCAAATGCGGTTTCCGCCACCACCATAGCGAGGAGAACAAATACAACCCATTCCTGGGCGACTACCGCACCGAACATATCAGCCGCATCACGCGGCGGCAGTGGCTGGCGCTGGGCCGATGAATCCGCGCCGCGCCTCCCGCCCAGCCATCACGGCTCGGCCCGCCGCCAGCATGGGAAGCGAGCGTTTACGGCCATGGCCATCGCCATGATGGCGACATCGTGATCAAAGCCCGGCAGCGCCTGCAGCGCTTGCCGCAAGGCTTGCATCCCTTCCGCCGCATTGGAGATGCGGCATAGGCCCTTGGGGCCGGACAATAGCCAGAACACATCATCGACAAACGGGCCCTGGGCTGTGGTCTCGATATCGATTGCGTCCAAGTCCGCCCAATCAAACCGCGTCACCGCGCCGCGCAGCGGGGTATGGCTGATTGCGTGCTGGTCGAAGACGACGCGCTCCGCCGCGCGCCATGGCCGCCAGTTCAATAAGCGGGAAAGAAACAACATCATCACACTCCTCATCAGTCATTGGCATGGCCCGCTCTTGCCGCTGGACAAGTCCCGCAACGTGCATTCGGCCTCGACATAGCGGCGCCCGTCATAACGAAGCCTGACCAAATAGCATCGGTCCACCCGGCATTGCGCTTCTTCGATATCGAACAGCCCATGGCTGCTGCCGGGCAGGATGCTGAACGCGTCGGAACTGCCGGCGTAAATCACCCGTTCTCCCTGCGCGATCCAGTGCATGAAGGCGTGGGCGCCGTAGAAAGCCGGGTAATAAGGCGCCGAGCCGGGACGCACAAACCAGTAGCCATTGTGCTGACGGGACAGGCGGATGGGCCGGGCGACGAAGAATTGCCGGTAGTCTTGCTTCAGCCCATGCTCCTTGATCAGTTCGTCCACCTGTTCCCGCATCTCTTCATGGTCGACGATGGCCTCCGCCAGCGCCGGCTCGACCCTGCTCCAGGATTCGGTTTCATCCTCGGTGGCGGAGGAAAAGCCGGCTCCGGGCGCGGCCAGCGCCAGCAGCGGCCAGGCCAATAGCAAAGCGGACAATGTTTTCATGGTTTTCACTTTTCCTGGCCCGTCTCGTGCCGCAACAGCGCCAGAAAACGCGCCAGCGCCGGATTGGCGGCGCCCTGGCGCCAGACAAAGGTCAGCGGCATCGGCAAGGACAGGTCTTGCAGCCGCAACAAGCGCGCCTGGGCCGGCGGACGACCCAGATTGGCGGAATTGACGATGGCGGCGCCAATGCCGGCGCAAACCAGCGACAGGATCGCCGTTTCGGTGCTCGCCTCCTGCGCCACCTTGAGATGCACGCCCAGTTGCCGGCAGGCGCTGTTCAAGCGGTCGTAATAGCCGGGATAGGCCGCGCGCGGCAGCATCACGAAGGGCCGCTCCGCCAGGCTGCGCAAGGCGATGGGGCGGGTTTCGTCGTAGTCCTCGTCCCAGCAGCGCGGCAATGCCAGCACCACGTCGTGCTCCAGCAGCGGCAGGCCGGCCAAGGCTTCGGGCAGGGGCTCGTATTGATAGATGAAACCGCCGTCCAGCGCGCCGTCGGCAATCGCGCGCAATTGCTCCGGCGTGTTGCGCACCTCCAGCGCGATCTGGACCTCGGGCGCTTCCGCCTGGAAATGGCTGAAAGCCCTGGGCACCAGGCCATCCCAGCCGGCGTTTTCCACGCAGCCCAGCCGCAACCGGCCCAGCAGGCCGGCGGCCACGCGGCGCGCGCTGTGGGCGGCCGCGTCCAGCGCCGCCATCGTCTGGCGCGCGTCGCGCAAATAGCTGTCGCCGGCCGCGGTCAGCTTGAGCCCGCGCGACGAACGCTCGAACAGCAGCAGGCCCAGTTCCTGCTCCAGGTCCTGAATCTGCCGCGACACCGCCGGCTGGGTGATGTGCAGTTGTTCCGAGGCCAGGCGCACGCTCTGGTGCTCGGCCACGGCGATGAAGTAGCGGAGATGGCGCAATTCCATGCGGGCTCTTTCGACTGGCGATGCTTTCAATTTATCACGAATTAAGAATTCGGCATTGGAAAGCATGAATGAATTCCGCGATAGTACAGGCCTGTTCCAAGACTCGCGAGCTAGGGCGAGACAAGGCGTTGCGGCTGAGAAAGCGGAATGTACTCGTGGTACATGAGCATTTTGAACTCGTTTTTAACGCCGTATCGCTGAAGCGCAGCAGACTTTGAACAGGTTCTAAGAGCCAAGCCGCCAACGGCATCATCACAAGCAGAGACAAAAATGAACGGCATCAATCCCACTTACCAAATTGGCGACGCCAAGATCAGCCGTGTGACGGACACGCTGCTGCACGGCCTGGCCCCCGCCTATCTCTACGCCGACTGGGACGCGGCCTTGCTGGACGAGCAGCCGCAGTTGCGCGGCCTGCTGGACCCCGCCGGGCATCTCAGCCTCAGCGTGCACAGCTGGGTGGTGGAATGGGCGGGCCAGCTGTTCTTGATCGACACCGGCATCGGCAATGACAAGGAACGCGCGTTCAACCCCTTGTTTCACCGGCTGCAAACGCCCTTTCTGCAACGCCTGGCCGCCGCGGGCGTCCAGCCCGAGCAGGTGGACCATGTGCTGCTCACCCATCTGCACGCCGACCATGTCGGCTGGAACACGCGGCTGGTGGATGGCGAATGGCGCCCCACCTTCCCCAATGCCACCTATGCGCTGCCGCAGGGCGAGCTGGACTTCTTCGCCACGCCGGCGGCGGACAGCCGGCGCATGGTGTTCGACGACAGCGTGGCGCCGGTGATCGCCGCCGGCCAGGCGCTTGCCATCAGCCGCGATGGCGGCGAGTATAGGGATGGCCTGCGCTTCCATCCCACGCCCGGCCATTGCGCCGGCCATATGGCGATCTCGCTGACGTCGCGCGGCGAAACCGCGCTGTTCACCGGCGATGTGATGCATAGCCCGATGCAGGTGTACCGCCCGGCATGGAATTCAGTGTTTTGCCGCGAGCAGGACGCAGCGCGGCAATCGCGGCGCTGGCTGCTGGATTTCGCTGCGGAACGCCGTGCCACCGTGTTCACCGCGCACTTTCCCGCCACTTCCGCCGGCCGGCTGGCGCGCCGGGATGGGGGTTTCCAGTGGCAATTCGTGTAAGAACCTGTTCAAAGTCTGCTGCGCTTCAGCGATACGGCGTTAAAAGCGAGCTCAAAATGCTCATGTACCACTTGTACATTCCGCTTTTTCACTCGTTTTCGCCTTGTCTCGCCCTTGCTCGCGAGACTTTGAACAGGCTCTAAGAGTCTGTTCAAGCCGCGGTTCTGCCCATACGGCAGATAAGCGATCGCCGCGGCACTCGCCGCGTCCATCCTCACCCCCAGCGGATATTGAGCCGCGTCCACACCCTCCAGAGGAGCCTAGCCATGACCCCCACACCCCTCTCCCCATCCGCGCTGGCCAAGGACGCCGGCTTCGCCTTTGACGCCGAGCGCCTGGAGGCGGTAGCCGCCACCCTGGCCTTCATCCGCGCGGAAATCGCCCGGCTGGACCGGCTGGACCTGGCCGACACCGGCGCCCATCCCTTTAATCCCGACTGGAGCTGAACCGTGCAAGCTTATCAATTGAGCATTGTGGACGCCGCCCGCCAGATCGCGGACGGCCAATTGTCGCCGGTGGAACTGACCCGCTCGGTGCTGGAACGCGCACAACAGCAGGAAACGCGGCTGTCCGCCTATGTCACCCTGGCCGCGGATCAGGCCATGGCCGCCGCGCGGCAGGCCGAGCAGGAGATACGCGGCGGCGGCTACCGCGGCGTCTTGCATGGCATTCCCTATACGCTGAAAGACCTGATAGACGCGGCCGGCCTGCCCACCACCGCCAGTTCGCGCGTGCGCCAGCACCATCGCGCCGAAACGGACAGCGCGGTGGCGGCCCAGCTCAGGCGGGCCGGCATGATACTGACCGGCAAGACGCACACGCATGAGTTCGCGTTTGGCCTGACCACGCCGCAGACCAATAATCCCTGGGCGCCGGAACGCTCTCCCGGCGGCTCCAGCGGCGGTTCCGCCGCCGCGGTGGCCTACGGCGGCGCGCTGGCGGCGCTGGGCACCGATACCGGCGGTTCCATCCGGGTGCCGGCGGCGCTGTGCGGGCTGGTGGGTCTCAAGCCCACTTACGGCCTGGTGTCCCGCCAGGGCGTGGTGCCGCTGTCCGATTCGCTGGACCATGTCGGGCCCATCACCCGCACCGTGGCGGACGCCGCTGCCATGCTGGACGCCATCGCCTCCGCGCGGCCGGCGCCGGCCGGCGGCTACCGCCAAGGGCTGGACCAGGGCTTGGAAGGCCTGCGCATCGGCGTGCCCGGCAATTATTTCTGCGATCATATCGCGCCGGACATCCAGGCCGGCTTCCAGGACCAATTGGCGGAACTGGACGCCGCCGGCGCGGAGCTGGTGGCGGTCGAGATTCCGCTGGCCGATCTCATCCTGCCCATCCAATGGGGGCTGGTGGCGCCGGAAGCCGCCGCCCACCATCGGGACAACCTGCGCAGCGTGCCGCAGCTGTATGGCGACGAGGTGAGAACCTTGCTGGAAGCCTGCGTGCTGGTGCCGGAGAGCGATCACACCAAGGCCCAGCGCGCCCGCGCCGCATTGCAGGCGGCCTGGCGACGAATGTTCGCCGACATCGACCTGCTGCTGGCGCCCACGGTGCCGCACACCGCGCCGCTTCACGGCCAGCACGGCTTCTCCTGGCCGGACGGCACGGAGGAAAGCGTGGTGTCCGCCTATATCCGGCTGAGCACGCCGGCCAATGTGCTGGGTCTGCCGGCGCTGACCGTGCCGGTCGGGCTGGACCGGGCCGGGCTGCCGTTCGGGGTGCAATTCATCGGCCGGCCTTACCACGACGCCACGGTGCTGCGCGCCGGCCAGGTGCTGGAGTCGCGCTGCCAGGTCCGCTTTGATCGGGTGCGTCGGTAAAGCGTCGCCTGGGCTGCGTTTAGAGCCGGTTTACGCTCTGCTGCGCGCCGGTGGAGAGATTGTGCGATGAGTGCCGTCTGCGGAATGCTCATCTAGCACCCGTACATTCCGCTTTCTCAGCCGCAACGCCTTGGCTCTCGAGATCGTGAACCGGCTCTTGGCGGCTAGCTCCGCTCCTTGTTGCGGCCCAGAAAGCCCCGCATCGCCTGCCGCGCCTCCGGGTAGTGGAAGGTCGCGCCGAAGGCCGGCACCGTCAAGGCGATGCTGTCGGCCAGCGACGCACTCTCATCCCAGGCATTGCACAAGGTTTTCTGGATGCGCAGCGCGTGCGCGGGGCATTGCAGCAGGCCGGCAACGGCGTTTTCCACCGCCGCGTCCAGCTCTTCCGTTTCCACCACCTCGTCCACCAGCCCCCAGGACAGCGCCTTGGCGGCATCTATGGTCTGTCCGCTCAACAACCAGGCCCGCGCGCGGCCGGCGCCTATCTGGCGCGGCAGCAGCGCCGCATGGATCACCGACGGCAAGCCCAGCCTGACTTCCGGCATGGCGAAGCGCGCATCCGCCGCGATGCGGATGTCGCAGGCGGCGATGAATTCGACGCCGGCGCCCAGGCACCAGCCTTGCACTTGAGCGATCACCGGCACCGGCAGCTCGCGCACGCTATCGCACAAGGCCGCCAGTTCGCGGATAAAGGCCTGGGCGCTTTCCGGCTCCAGCTCCAGCATGTCCTTGATGTTGGCGCCGCCGATGAACACATGCTGCCGCCCCTGGATCACCAGGCAGCGCAACCCGGCGATATCGCGCAGCGCATGGATGGCTCGGCTCAACGACCTGATTTCAGCCCAGCCCAGGATGTTGGCCTTGCCCGCGCGCAACTCCAGCCTGGCAACGCCGCGTTGGTCACAACTCAACGCATAGCAATCATCTTGATAAGCATTCATCGCCATCGCCTCCGCCATCGATTAATTAAAATATTCAATTCATCCCGCGAAAACACCCACTGCCCGCCGCTTCAACCGGGATTGCCGACCCGGTCCAGCATACTGCGCGCCCTCTCGCACCGCCATCGCGCACGGATAAGAGCCTGTTTACGATCTGCTGCGCGTGGTGAAACCTGACACGGTGAGTACCGCTTCGAAATGCTCATGCACCACGAGTCCATTCCGCTTGCTCAGCCGCGACGCCTTGTCTCGCCCTTGCTCGCAGCGTAAACACGCTCCAAGCGCTCACAAGCCGCCCAATGAGCCGCCGCGCAGGCTTTTCACCATGGATTTGGAGGTTTGCAGGAAAGCCGCCACCGCCGGGCTCACATGTTTCTGACTGGGCACCGCCAGCCCCACCGAGCGCCCCACCACCGGCGACAGCGGCTTTTTCACCATGCCGGGACACAGCGCCATCAGTGGCGCCGGCACCGCGAGATCGGCGACGATGGACACGCCGGCGCCGCTCTCCACCATTTTGACGATGGTGATGATCTGGGCGTAGCGGTGCTTGACCATAGGGCGCAGGCCTGCGCTTTCAAACAACTTCTCGATCAAGGAGGTATTGCCCGCCAGCGTCATGATGAAAGGCATCGCGCACAGATCGGCCAGACGCACCGAGGGCTGGCTGGCCAGCGGATGTGCCGCCGGGATCAGCGCCACGAACTGGTCCGCCACCAGCGGCATGGTGTCGAAGCGCTCGTCGGGCAGTATCACGAAGCCCACGTCCACCCGGCGCTCGGCCAGCCATTGCGCCACTTCGTCGTCCTCGCCCTCTTCCACGAAGACATCGATTTCGGGATAGCTGGCCTTGAACTGCTCGAGTATGCGCGGCAACAACAACAGCGACGAGGTCGTACCGAAGGAGCCGATGCGCAGCACGCCGCGGTTCAGGCCGCGCGCCGCCGACACTTCCTGGCGGATCGCCTCGGCCACGCCCAGCAGTTCGCGCACCCGCAGCAGCAGGCCGCGGCCGGCCTCGGTGGCCTCGATGCCGGCCTGGCCGCGCGTCAGCAAGGTCAGGCCCCATTCCTTCTCCAGTTGCCGGATCGCATGCGACACCGCCGACTGGCTGATGCCCAGCTTGTCCGCCGCCGCGGTGAAACCACCCAGTTCCGCCACCAGCGCAAAAATCTCCAACTGCGTGAACGTCATTCCCCGCCCTCATGAGCAAATGCTCATTTTTTCATGAATACAAACAATCAATAGTATATACACACCCACATAGCATTGGAGACCGGGTCTTGGACCCGGCATGCACACCCATGACACAATCAAGCACCGCAGCCGCCGTCATCGCGCCACCCTCGCCGCCGCCGGCAAGCGAACAAGCGACCTTGCGCCCCACTCTGGCCGGCAAGCTGGTCCTGACCGCCATGTTCTGGGGCGGCACCTTCATCGCCGGCAGAGTGCTGGCGCAAGCCATGCCGCTGATGAGCGCCGCCTTCTGCCGCTTCCTGGTGGCCGCCGTGCTGCTGGTGCTGGTGGCGAAAAAGTTCGAAGGCGGGCTGCCGCGCTTGAACCGCTCGCAACTCGCCACCACCGCCTTTCTCGGCTTCACCGGCATCTTTCTCTACAACCTCTGTTTCTTCGGCGCGCTGGCGCGCATTCCGGCCGGACGCACCGCCTTGTTCGTCAGCCTCAATCCCATCATGACCGCGCTGGCCGCCAGCCTGGTCTTCCATGAGCGGCTGGGACTGCGGCGCTGGGCCGGCATCGCCGTGGCCATGCTGGGCGCCATGGTGGTGATCACCCGCGGCGACTTCGCCGGCACCCTCCACGATTTCCGCCAATCCTTCGGCGCCGGTGAAATGCTGATGAGCCTGGCGGTGCTGAGCTGGGCGGCCTACACCCTGGGCTCGCGCAAGGCGATGGAAACACTGAGCCCGATCGCGGCCACCACCTACGCCACCTTGTGGGGGCTGGCCTTCCTGTCCCTGGGCGCGGCCGGCGAGATCGTTTCGGTGCCGTGGGCGTCCTTCGGCTGGAAGATCTGGCTGTCCATCCTCTATCTCGGCGCCATCGGCACCGTGGTGGGCTTCATCTGGTACTACCAGGGCATCCGGGCGGTGGGGCCGTCGCGCACCGCCATCTTCACCAATCTGGTGCCGGCTTTCGGCGTGCTGCTGGGCGCGCTGTTGCTGGGCGAAAGCATTCTGGCGTCCATGCTGATAGGCGGCGCGCTGTCGGCCATAGGCGTATCGCTGACCAATCGGAAATGAGTGACGGCGCGGCCTTGCGCCGCGCCATCGGAAAAGCCCTTAGTACCAATACCTAAAATGCCCGATTTGGTTTGCAAAATGAATAAATCGTTTTGACAGTCCATATGGCGCCACCTAGGCTTCAATTCCCACACCACCTTAGGAAGAAGCCCCATGGCCAGCCCACTCACCCTGCTCATGCCGGTCATTCCCGGCACCAGCCTGGAAGCCATCGCCGCCACCTTGGCGGAATACGAACCCACCCTGCACCAAGCGCTGACGTCGATCGGCACCGTGCACTATGCGCGCACCTTGCTCTTGGACCGCTCCACCGCCAATCTGCAACCCACCGGCCAAGCCAGCGACAACTACGTGATCGCGGTGATCACCGAATACGACGGCAGCTTCAACGCCTATATCAACGACTTCGTCGCCCAGGTGGGCACCGTCTTCGACGCCTTGCTGCAATTCGTGGTGGGCGGCAAGGCGCTGATCCCGGTGGCCAATAATGTGGTGGCGTTCCAGGCCTTCATCGCCCAGAACGACGCGTCCCAGCATATTCCCAACAACGGCGGCGGCGGCAAGGACGACAACGGCTTGTACCAGGCCTACCCGTACACGGTGCAGACCATACTCGCCGCGCTGGATTGAAGCGCGCCCCAGGCGCAGGCGGTCAGCCGCTTGCGCCTGGCCCCCCCTTGCTGAAAGGCATGCGATGAACAGCCCCGCCCTCCCGTACGACGACATCCAAGGCACGATTCTGCGCGGCTACCGCGTGGACCTGGCCCGACATTTCATTCTGAGCATTAGCGACCAGGCCGCCGCCGGCGAGCTGATCCTGAAACTGGTGGAGGGCCGGGACGGCCTGCCGCGCATCACCAGCGCCGAGCGCTGGCTGCGGAAACCGAACAGCTTCCTGAACATAGGCTTCACCTGTCCCGGACTGAAACAGCTGGGCGTCGGCGACGAGCAACTGGCCAGTTTCGACCCGGCCTTCCAGCGCGGCGCCACCAATGAGACCACCGCCGGCATCGTTGGCGACATCGACGCCAGCGCGCCTGGCAAATGGATAGGCGGCCTGGCCAATGGCAAGCAAGTACACATCGTGCTCAGCCTGTGGGTGGCCAAGGACCCGGCGCTGCTGGAAAGCCTCAGCGCGCGGCTGCGCCAGGCCTTCTCCGGCGCCGTCAGCGAACTGTCCGCCCATGACGCCCAGGCGCTGCCTGACAATCAAGTGCACTTCGGTTATCGCGACAGCATCGCTCAGCCCACCATCGCCGGCGCGCCGCCGCGCAAATGCCCGGCGCCGGATGATCAGGCCGTCATCGCCACCGGGGAATTCCTGCTCGGCTACAGCAACGAGGGCAAGGGCGTGTACTCGGTGCAACCGCCCGAACTCAGCCGCAACGGCAGTTATGCCGCGTTCCGCATCCTGGAACAGGACGTGGCCGGCTTTGACGCGTTCCTGAACGAATACGCGGCCAAGGCCGGCATCGATCCCGAACTGCTGGCGGCCAAGGTATGCGGACGCTGGCGCAACGGCAACCCGCTGACGCTGCGGCCGGACGAGGCAGGCGCCACGCTGCCGACAAGTCAATTGAACGACTTCAACTACGTCAATGCCCAGCCGTCCCAAGACGACACCCTGGGCCTGAAATGTCCGATAGGCTCCCACATCCGCCGCAACAATCCGCGCAATGGCGCGGTGGTGGGCACCGACAGCGCCCACCACCGCATCGTGCGCCGGGCCATGCCTTACGGCCCGGCCTACGACCCCGAGCATCCCTCGGCCGCGGCGCGCGGCCTGATCGGCTACTTCATCAACGCCAGCCTGAGCAATCAGTTCGAATTTCTCAGCAGCCAGTGGAACCTGCTCAGCGACTTCGTCAAATCCGCGACGGCGCCGGGCAACCCGGACGCCGGCAACGCGGTGTTCAACATCAGCGGAGAAGACGTTTTCCTCGGTGTCAACGACGCCGCGGACAGCAGCTTCACCCTGGCCGCGCCCGGCCGAGGGGGCAAGAACAACACCGTGTTGCAGGGTTTCTCGCGGATGATCACCACCCGCGGCGGCGCTTATTGCTTCCTTCCCGGCATCGGCGGGCTGCGCTACCTGGCGCGGCTGGCCAGCGGCTAAGAGCCTGTTTACGATCTTTTTGTAAGCGATAATGGGCTAGTGAAGAGAAAATCCTACC
>NZ_JAYSGF010000049.1:0-31936 GCF_041912965.1 Chromobacterium sp.
CCCATCTCGTGCATGAACTTCATGCCGCCCAGGCTGGCGCTGCCCACGGTGGAGCCGTGGTAGCCGTTGTGGCGGCCGATGAAGATTTTCTTGTCCGGCTTGCCCATCACGTCCCAATAACGGCGCACGCAGCGGATCAGCAGCTCGTTGGATTCGGAGCCGGAGTTGGTGTAGATCACGTGGCGGTAGTCGCCGGGCAGCAGGGAGAACAGCCGCTCGGAGAGTTCGTTCACCGCCGGGTGGGTGGTGTGGAAGAACACATTGTAGTAGCTGAGCTGTTGCAGTTGCCGGGCGGCGGCGGCAATCAGTTCCTGCCGGCCGTAGCCCACCTGGGTGCACCACAGGCCGGACATGCCGTCCAGGTAGCGCTTGCCGTCGGTGTCCCACAGATACACGCCCCGGCCCTCGGCCATTACTCGCGGGCCTTCCTGGTTCAGGGCTTTCTGATCTAGAAAGGCGTTGATGTGGTGGGCGGCGTCCAGTTGCTGGTAGTCGCGGGTGCTGCGGTGGGGCGTGGAAGCGGTCATGACGGTCTCCTTGTCGGGGATGGGGCCGGGCCAGGCCCGGCGTTAGGCGTTTGGCTAGTGCCGGGTCAGCGCCTGGTCCAATGGTTCCGGGCGGAACAGCGGTTTGCGCATCACCAGCTTGATCCACAGGACGGCGATCAAGGACACCAGACCGAGCACGATGCCGGCGCTGGCGAAGATGGCGGCGCTCATGTCCGGGCTGGGCGACACGTGGTAGATGGCGATCAACATGCCGACGATGCCCAGGCATTGCGGCAGCGGGTAGAACGGGGTTTTGAAGGGGCGGGCCAGCGTGGGGTAGCGGTGGCGCAGGGCGATCACGTCCAGGTGGCAGATGATGTAGGCCAGCAGCCAGGAGATCGCCGCCGCCAGCAACAGCAGGCCTATGGTGTCGGGGTCGTCGCCCATCAGCAGCACCGGCGCGCCGGTGATCAGCGCGACGAAGAGCACCGCCACCCATGGGGTGCGGTAGCGCTGGCTCAGCTGTTTGAACTGAGGAAAGACCTGGCCGTTGCAGGCCATGCCGTACAGCATGCGCGGCACCGCCGCCAGGGAGCTGTTGAGCGTGCTGCAGGTGGCGGTGAAGGCGATCACCACCACGGTCAGCTTGCCGGCCTGGCCCAGCAGCGCGGTGGCGTATTGCAGGTGTGGCAGCGGCGCGGCGGTCAGGGTGGCGCGCGGCAGGAGGTAGAGCGCGCCCATGCAGTAGAGGGCGATGGTGATGAAGATCACGCTGAGGCCCAACATCATCGCCAGCGGGATATCGCGTTGCGGGCGGCGGCTTTCCTCCACCAGCGGGCAGGTGAATTCCGCGCCGACAAAGCCCCAGATCGCCAGCGCTCCCAGCGTCAGCACGCCGGCACCCAGCGGGTTCCAGTCGCTATTGGCGGCCTGGGCCAGCGCCGGCGGGCCGCCGCCGCTCAGCGCGGTGCTGCCCAGCGCCAGCAGCGCGACGATCATCACCAGGGCCAGCGCCGATTGCAGGCGGGCGAACACATCAATGCCCAGCAGATTGAGCAGGGTGAAGATCAGCAGCACGCCGTAGGCGACGCCGTTGAGGGGAAAGACGCCGGGATAGACCTGGTTGACGATGCGGTCGAGCAGCAGGAGCTCGGCCGACAGCGCGAACATCGCCACCACCACATAGCCGGAAAAGGTGGCCAGGATGGCGGGGAACTGGCCCAGGGCCACCTCGGTGTAGCTGCTGAGGCTGCCGGCGCGGGGAATCATCAGCGCCAGCTCGGAGAAGGATACGGCGTAGCAGAGCGCCAGCAGGAACGCCAGGCTCAGCGGGATCAGAAAGCCGATGCCGGCCATGCCGGCGCCTTGCAGCATCAGCACCATCACGCCTTGGGATACGACGAGGCCGATGGCGACGGCGAGCAGCGGGGCGAGGCCCAGGCTGGCGCGAAAAGGGGCGGGGGCCGGCGGTGGAGCAAGGTGGGCTTGCGGTGTGCGCATGGTGTGTCTCCTACTATCTTATTGTGCCGACTGCGGGACGGCGCTTATTCGTCTTGCCATTGCACCCAGGTGGTTTTGAGGTGGGTGTAGTGGTCGATGGCGTGCAGTGACAGGTCGCGGCCAAAGCCGGACTGTTTGCAGCCGCCAAACGGCAGGCCGGGGTCCAGCGCGTCCACGGTGTTGACCGAGACGGTGCCGGCGCGTAGCCGGCGCGCCACGCGGTGGGCGCGCGACAGGTCCCGGGTCCACACCGAGGCGGCCAAGCCGTAGGGGCTGTCGTTGGCGATGGCCACGGCCTCGGCTTCGCTGTCGAAGGGCATCACCGCCAACACCGGGCCGAAGACTTCCTCGCGCGCCAGCGCCATGTCCGGGCGGACATCGGTGAAGATGGTGGGGCGGATGTAGCAGTCGCCGCCGTCCAGGCTGAAGCGCTCGCCGCCGCACAGCAGGCGGGCGCCTTGGCGGCGGGCTTGGTCGATGTGGGCCATGATGCGCTCCGCCTGGCGGGCGTCGACGATGCAGCCGCTGCGGGTGGCCGGGTCCAGCGGGTTGCCCGGTTGCAGCGCGGCCGCCTCGCGCAGCAGGCGTTCCAGGAAGACGTCTTGAATGGAGCGTTGCAGCAAGAGCCGCGAGTTGGCCGAGCACACCTGGCCCTGATTGAAGAAAACGCCGAAGGCGGCGCGCCGGGCGGCGGCGTCCAGGTCGCAGTCGTCGAACACCAGATTGGGGCTTTTGCCGCCGCACTCCAGCGCCACTCTTTTCATATTGGAGTCCGCCGCGTAGCGCAGAAAGGCTTTGCCCACTTCGCTGGAGCCGGTGAAGCTCAGGCAATCCACGTCCGGGTGCAGGCCCAGCGGCCGCCCCACCTCGTCGCCATAGCCCGGCAAGACGTTGAGCACGCCGTCCGGCAGGCCGGCCTCCTGGGCCAGTTGGGCCAGGCGCAAGGCCGACAGCGGGGATTGCTCGGCCGGCTTCAGGATCACGCTATTGCCGGCCATCAGCGCCGGCGCCAGCTTCCACGCGGCCATGTCCAGCGGGAAATTCCACGGGATCACCGCCGCCGCCACGCCCAGCGGTTCCCGGGTGATCAGGGCCAGCGCGTCGTCGGCGCCGGGGGCAGCCTCGCCGTACAGCTTGTCGGCGGCTTCGGCGTACCAGTCGAACACGCCGGCGGCGCCCGGCACATCGATATGGAGCGCATCGGCAATGGGCTTGCCGATGTCCAGGCAGTCCAGCTGCGCCAGTTCGTCGCCATGCCGGCGGATCAGCACCGCCAGTTTTTGCAGCACGGTCTTGCGCTGGCGCGGGTGACAGCGCGACCAGACGCCGGATTCGAAGCTGGCGCGGGCGGCCCGCGCCGCCCGTTCGACATCGGCCTCGCCGCAGCGGGCGATCTCGGCCAGGGGCCGGCCATGGATGGGGCTGATGTCGGTGAAGGTGCGCTGGTCGGCGGCGGGCACGAAGCGGCCGTTGATGAAGGCGAGGCAAGGCGGGCGCAAATCGGCGGCGCAGCCTTGCCAGTAGGACAGATCCTGCGTGGGCATGGCGATCACTCCTGTTCAGGCTGCGCGACGGGGTGGGGGAAGCGCTCACATCACGGCTGGTCTTGTCGCGCAGGCTGGAGCCATACTAGTCAGTCCCCTTGGCGGCGGACATCACGCGAAAGCGTTAGAGCGGAAGGCGGGACTAACCTGATCGGGGTAGCTGGCATGCAGCTGAATGTGGCGGATCTGGTGTTTCACCAGCAATTGGGGCGTTTGTTGGATGGCGTCGACAACGCGGCCTTTTGGCAAGGGTTGGCAGCGTTTCTACGGGAACGCCTGAGTTTCGATACCTGGGTGGCGGTGCTGTTTCGCCAGGAGGCGCCGCCGTGGGTGCTGGCCGATCACGCGGCCAATTACGCCGCCGACGATTTGTTCGCCGACTACCGGCGCGGCCTGTATCTGCTGGACCCGTTTTACGGTTTTGCGCTGAAGCGCCCGGCCGCCGGCGTGTACCGGCTGGACGAGGTGGCGCCGGACCGTTTCCGGGAGACGGAGTACTTCCGCCGTTACTTTTCGCGCAATGTGGTGGCGGATGAAATCCAGTTTCTGCAAGTGTTGCCGGAGGGCGTGCTGTCTCTGTCGCTGGGCAGCAAACGCCGCTTCAGCGAGCAGGAACTGGGCGTTTGCAATCTGTTCGCCCCCTGGCTATTGCCCTTGTCGCGGCTGGCCGCGCGTATGGACGAAGGGCTGCGCCAGCCGGCGGCTAACGCGGGCAGGCAGAGCCGCCGGCAGCTGGAGGAGGCGCTGCGTGCGCAGGGCTCCTCGCCGTTGACCAAGCGGGAGGTGGAGGTGGCGCTGCTGATACTCGGCGGCCACTCCACCAAGGGCGTGGCGCGAGAGTTGGCTATTTCGCTGGAAACCGCCAAGGTACACCGCCGCCATCTGTACGCCAAGCTGGGCGTGTCCAGTCAGGCGGCCTTGTTCCTGCTGCTGGCGGGGATTCAAGCCTGATGCCGACAGCGGTAAACAGATGCGCTTAGTTAGTGCAGATCGTGCCGGTACATGAAGACTGGCAGCCGCCATTCGCGCCAGATGGCGGCCAGGCGGATGGTGAGGCCGACGGCGAAGCTGGCCAGCACGTTGAGATCATGCGGCACGCCCAGTTTGATCAGGCCCAGGTAGAGCAGGGCCACGGCGAAGGAGACGCTGGCATACAGTTCCTGGCGGAACACTACCGGCACGCGGTTGCACAGCACGTCGCGCAGGATGCCGCCGGCAATGCCGGTGATCATGCCGGCCATCACCACCACCACCGGGTGGTAGCCCATGGATTGGGCCACGCCGCAGCCTATGATGGTGAAGGCGATCAGGCCCAGCGCGTCCAGCACCAGGAACACGCGGCTCAGGCGTTTCATATAGCGGGCCACCAGCACGGCGGCCAGGCCGCCGGCAATCACCAGGCCGACGTATTCCGGGTGCTGGGTCCAGCCTATCGGGTAGCGGCCCAGCACGATGTCGCGCACGGTGCCGCCGCCCAGGGCGGTGAGGAAGGCGATGACGGTAACGCCGAAGATGTCCATATTGCGGCGGCCGGCCGCGAGCGCGCCAGTCATCGCTTCCGCGGTGATGGCGATCAGGTAGATCAGGGTAAGCATGTAGTCGCAGTGGTCAAACAGGCTGGCGCCGAGATGCGCGGCGAAGCCGGGTGGGAAAAGGGGTTGGCAATGGGCGGGCCATGCCAGGTGGCGCACAGCCTGGGCAAGAGTTTCGAACACGGGTTTTCCTTGAGAGCTGGTGCACGATCTGCTGCGCTGCGACGATACGGCGTTGAAAACATCTTCGAAATGCTCATGTACCACTTGTACATTCCGCTTTCTCAGCTGTTTTCGCCTTGTCTCGTCCTTGCTCGCGAGATCGTGAGCACGTTCTGAGCACGGCCGACGGGCCGCGCATGGGCGCGACGCTGCCGGCATTGCCTCTCCCCTTGTCCTTTTACCTGAGAGTTAGATGACGGGCACGGCCTGTGTGCGGGCCTTGCCGGATGTCACTTGCCCCTTCGGTGGGCGGCTAAGGGCCGGTCACGTAATCTGGCGAGCAGGCAGCGAAGCCAAGCGGTTTTGACGCGCTGTCGCTGAAGCGTAGCAGATGATGAACGGGCGCTTAGGGCCTCTCTCCAATCGGCTGATATCCATGGGCTGCGGTACTGTTGCCTGAGCGATTATGGGAGTTTGCGTCTTCGGCGGGGGCGTTAGCCCCTCTCTCCCGCAGCAGATAAGGATATTAGCGTTTGCTGTATTGTTCAGTCAACGACTGTACCGATGGGCGGCAGCAAAAATGTTGCAGTGCGCCATCGGGATGAAAAATGCCCGGACGGCGTTAACCGTCCGGGCATTTGGACGCTTGGCGGTGCTCAGTTGCCCGGTGTTTTGGGTTTGCTGGCGCCGTTGCCGGCGGCGGGTTTGCGTGTGGCCGGGGTTTTGGCGGCGGGCGCTTTGGCGGTTTTGACCGTGGCGGGCTTGCCAGCCGCGGCTTTGCTGACCGCGGGCTTGGCCGCCGGAGCGGGTTTGGCGGCGGTGTCGGTCTTGGCCGTGGGTTTGGCTGGCGCTTTGACGGCTGCCTTGCGTGGCGCGGCGGCTTTCTTGGCGGGCGCGCTGGCCTTGGCAGTGGGGGCCGGAGCGGCCACGGCTGTTGCCACAGGGGGCTCGGCGGGCGGCAGGATGGCCGGCGCCGGGGCGTGGACGTCCAGTTGCAGCATGTGGGCCACTTGGTCCAGCCGTTGTTGTTGTTCCGGGACGATGTCGCCGCTGAGCGCCAGCAGTTCGCGCGCCAGTTGCCAGGCCTGACGGCGCAGGTGTTCTTGCGGCAGCAGCTTGGGCAGGCCGGCCAGCGCGCGGGCTTCGTCCAGCCGCACCAGGAAGACTTGCTTGCGGGCGATGTCTTTCAGCTGCATCAGGGTCATCGGGTATTCATGGCGGATGTCGCGCATGATGCGGCGGATGGCGTTGAACGGGCGCTCGTCTATGATGCCGCGGCCAATCGCCACGTAGATGAGCAGGCGCACGAAGCCATCGGCCAGGGTGCCGCTTTCGTAGGCGGGGTCCAGTACTTGGCGCTTGAGCTGCAGGCGTTCCTGCTTGTCCCAGCTGTCACAGCGGGCGGCGCGGGTTTCGCGCGCGGGCTGGACGCCCACGACGGAGGCGAGCCACGGCGATTCGTACACGGCCTTGAAGCAGTGTTCGGTGGCGGCGTCGCGCAGGTCGCGGTAGTGGTTGAGGCCTTGCTCCATCCAGCCGGACCATTGCTCCTGCAACTGCCACAGCGGGTTGTCCGCGCTCACCGGCTGGCGGTGGGCGCGCACGTATTCGGCAGCGGGCTTGAGCCAGCTTAGCCAGGGGTTGAGCGGGGAGATCAGCGTGCGTTCCAGCCGCGCTGGGTTGAGCTGGCGCAGCAATTGGGCGCTGGCTTCGTTGCTGAGGGTTTGCAGCGCGGGGGAGACGAAGCGGTCGTACACGCCTTGGTTGATTTCGGAGACGCGGCGCACCACTTCGAAGGCGCGCTCGTCTTCGCGGCCGTCGTCCAGCGCGAGGATGTCGGCCACTTCGCGCGCTTCGAAACGGATGATGTAGCGGCCCTGGATGTATTCCTGGCCGGGGGTGTTGGGCGCCACGTCCTCAATGACGGCTTCGTAGAGGCCGGGGGCCAGCACGTCGATCAGGTCCAGCGCGCTGGCGAATTCGCTGTGTTCGCGGTTGGCGATGCCGGCGGAGACGAAGATGCCCAGGTGGCCCACTTTGTTGTGCAGGCAGTAGATGATGGTTTGTTCGTTGTCGCGGATGTCGTCGGCGCTGGCGTACAGGTCCGGTATCCAGTTCAGCGCTTGTTGCGGCGGGGTGATGTTGTCGCCCCAGGAGGCGAACACGATGATGGGGGAGCGGATGTTGCGCATGTCCACGCGGTGCTGGTCGCTGCTGACGATCTTGCCTTCCACCAGGTGGTTGCCCACGAAGAGCTGCTGGGAGATCCATTCCATCTCCTGCTTGTTCAGCAGGTAGTGGCCGCCCCACCAGCGTTCGAAGCCCAGGTAGCGTTCGCGTTCGGTGTCCACCTTGGCGTACAGATTGTAGGGCTTCTTCCACAGGGTGTTGGCCGGGTCCAGTTTTTCGAAGTTGTTGACCAGGTGGGCGCCGTCGAATTTGCCGTTGCCCAGATCGCCGGCCAGCGAGGCGGTCCAGGTGCCGCCCAGCATGCCGCCGGAGTAGCGCATCGGGTTTTTGCCGGCCACGCCGGCCCAGTAGGACAGTGGGGTGCCGGCCAGCAGGATGGGGCCGAACAGTTCCGGCGCGGCGGAGGCGAGCATGGCCAGCGCCCAGCCGCCCTGGCAGTTGCCGATGACGAAGGGCTTGCCGTCGCTGTCCGGGTGCAGTTCGTTGACCTTGCTGAGGAAGACGTATTCGGCGCGGCTGACGCTTTCTATGGTCTGGCTGGGCACCGGTTGCGGGAAGAACATGATGAAGTAGCAGGGGTGGCCCTGCTGCAGCGCGATGCCGATTTCGCTGTCCATCTTGAAGCCGCCGATGCCGGGGCCGTGGCCGGCGCGCGGGTCTATCACCACGAAGGGGCGCAGCGCCGGGTTGGTGGTTGGACAGCCGGCCGGCGGCAGGATGGCGGTGAGCGCGTAGTTGGCCGGGTCCGGCAGGGTGCGGCCGTCCAGGATGATTTTGTAGTCGAACACCAGTACCGGCGGTTTGCCGCTTTGCACGTGCCGCAGGTAGTCGGCGCCGCGGTCATGCTGCACGTCCCAGTAGAGGATGGAACGCTCCCAGGCGTCGCGCCAGTAGCTGGCGACGGGGTTGGAGGAGAGGAGTTTTGACCAGACAGCTGTTTGCGACCACATACGGCACCTCTTTGCTTGGTATGACGGATAGCTGCCTACTCTACCTGGCTTTTGTTGCATTGCAATAGCTAGTGGTCGGAGCTCGGCGCGCGGAGGCGTCTAGCGTCGGTTGTTTGCAACAGGCCTGGCTGTTGGTTGAGGCCAGCCGCTCAGCTTGTGAGCAGGTAGACCGGGTGGTCCGGCGGGATCAGCTCGGTGGTGAGGAAGTCGATGAAGGCGCGCACCGCCGGCAGCAGGCCGCGGCGGGTGGGAAAGGCGGCGTGCAGAATGCCCCAGGGGATGTCGTAGTCCGGCAGCAGCCGCACCAGTTGGCCGGATTGCAGCGCTTCGTGGCAGACCAGCACCGGCAGCGCGGCCACGCCCAGGCCGGCGATGGCGGCGTCGCGCAGCACGACGAGGTCATCGGTCATCAGCCGGGGGCTGTCTATTTGTATGGTGTAGGCATGGCCGGCCTGGTCCAGCAGCGCCCATTGGCCACGGCCGTCCGGGCGGCTCATGGTCAGCGCCGGCCAGCCGGCCATGTCGGCTGGGCTCTTGGGCGCCGGGCGTTCGGCCAGCAGCGCCGGGCTGGCCACCAGCGAGGTCTGGGTGGTGGCCAGCCGCCGCACCACCAGGTTGGCGCTGTCTTCTATCACGTTGCGCACGCGGATGGCGACGTCCACGCCTTCTTCTATCAGGTCCACGCGGCGGTTGCTGGAGTCCAGCTGCACGCGCAGCAGCGGATGACGGGCCATGAAGCGGGGCAGCGCCGGCGCCAGCAGGGTCTTGGACAGCAGTTCCGGGCAGCTGACCTTGATCAGTCCGCGCGGCTCGGCGCTGCTGCGGGCGATGGCTTCATCGGCGGCTTCGGCCTCCTCCAGCATGGCCTGGCAATGCTGGTAGTACTGTTGGCCGATTTCGGTCAAGGACAGCCGGCGGGTGGTTCTTTGCAGCAGGCGCACGCCCAGCCGCTGTTCCAGCTCCGCCACGCGGCGGGACAGCCGGGATTTGGGGATGCCCAGCACCCGGCCGGCGGCCATGAAGCCGCCATGTTCAACCACTTTGGCGAAATACAGCAGATCGTTCAGGTCCTGCATGATTGTCTCACTGATGGAACAATGTTTCCGATTTTCACAGTCTAGTGCGGATTGGTTCGGAAAACTATCATGCAATCACTTTCCCCACCAAGACACGAAGGACCCGATCATGAAACTGTTGCATCTCGATTCCAGCATCCTTGCCGCTAATTCGGTTTCCCGCCAACTGAGCGCCGTTGTCGCCGACACCCTGCGTCAGCGCCACGCCAATGTGGAAACCTCTTACCGTGACCTGGCCAGCCAGCCCATCGCTCACCTGTCCGGCGAGATCATCGGCGCCAACTTCACCGCCGAGGCGGACTGGACCTCTACCCAACGCAGCGAAGCCGCGCTGAGCAATGAGCTGATTGAAGAATTCCTGGCGGCGGATGTGGTGGTGATCGGCGCGCCGATGTACAACTTCTCGATTCCGTCGCAGCTGAAAGCCTGGGTGGACCGCGTGGCCGCCACCGGCCGCACTTTCAAGTACACCGAGAACGGCCCGGTGGGCCTGGCCGGCGGCAAGAAGGTGATCGTGGTGTCCTCGCGCGGCGGCGTGTACAGCACCGAGCAGGGCCGGCTGATGGATTTCCAGGAGGATTACCTGAAGACGGTGATGGGTTTCCTGGGCGTGAACGATGTGGCTTTCGTCCGCGCGGAAGCAGTGAATATGGGCGAGGACAAGCGCGCCACCGCCATTCACGCGGCTAAAGAGGCCATCGCCCAACTGGCGCTGTAATCCTCGGCACCGTCAATGGCGACAGCCGGCTCCCTGTGGGGCCGGCTGTTTTGCATGGGTGGGCGGAGTATGGGGCGCGCTCAGGGCAGCCAGCAGGTGGATGACAGCTTGTCCAGGCCTTGCTGTTCGCGGCGGAATTTCGCCTTGGGTGGGGTGTGGCTGTAGTCGACGGTGAGGATGAAGAGGCCGTCGAAGTCGTTCTTGTCCCATTTGGGCACCTGGCTGCCGCCGTTCTTGCCGGCGTATTGGTTCATGATGTTGGTGGCCATCACTTGCAGCAGCTTGTGTTCCCAGGCGATGAAGACCAGCTTGCCGTGGTGCAGCGGGTCGATCAGTTGCTGTTGCAGGCCGTCTATCGCCGCGGTTTCAAAATTGGTGTTGACCGGCAGGCCCTGGGAGATGGCGGTGGGTTCTATGGTGGCCAGCGGCCGGATGTAGTTGAAGGTGCCGGCCGGGTCGCTGGCTTGGCTGGAGGTGGATGGCGCGTAGATCTGGTCCGGTTTGCCGAAGCGCTGCGGCAGCACCTTGGCCAGGGCCAGCGAGCGGTTGAACCCCTTGCAGTCGAGCTGACCGTAGCCGCCTTCCGGCTTTTCGCCGTGGCGCATCATGACCAGGGTTTGCACTTTGCCGGCGTCGTCGGCGGCATGGGCGGGGAAGGCTGCCAGCAGCGGCAGCAGCAGGGCGAGGCGGTTCAAGGATTTCATCGGGCGCTCCCGTGGTGAGGACAGCGCAGTGTCGCGCGCGTTGGCGTGCGGCGGCAAGCTGGACCTAGGGTCAGGGCTGCATGCGGGCCACGCTGTCGGGACTGAGGTATTTGCCAAGGATTTTGCGCAAGCTGCCGTCCTTGATCATTTGCTGCAACTGGGCTTGCCATTGCTCGGCCTGCTGCTGGCTGAAGTCGCTGTGGGCCAGCACCAGGCCGCCGGCCACGCGTTCCGAGGTGGGGAACAAGTCCACCACTTCCACTTGGCCGGATAGAGCGGGGGAGTTGAGCCAGCGATCGTAGCTGAGCGGGAGGGCGAAAGCGGCGGTGATGATGCGCTGGGACAGCATGGCGTAGAGATCGCGCTCGTCGTTGGCCATCACGACTTTGCCGCGCTTGGCCAGCTGTTCCAGGAAAGCGTCCTGCTCCGGGCTGTGGCGGTAACCGCGGACTAAGCCCCATTTGACGGCCGGGTCGGTCAATAGCTGGTCCAGCGTGCGCGCGTTCACGTGGCTGGACAGCAGAATCATGTTCTTGCTGTAAAAGTAGGGATAGATCCAGGCGTATTTCTGGCGGTCGGCGGTGGGGATGGTGGAGGTGGCCAGGTTCAACTGGCCGTGTTCCACCATTTTCAGCACGCGGATGCGCGGATAGGCTTCTTCCTGCACGATCTTGCAGCCCAGCCGGCGCGCCAGTTCGTGCACCAGGTCGACATCGTAGCCGCGCCCTTCCTCGTAGGCGCCGCCCAACAGGTAGTAGCCCACTTTCAGCCCCGCCGCCGGGCAGGCGGTTTCGCCCTGCGCCGCCGGCGTGGCCAGGATGCCGCCCAGCAGTGCCGCCCACAGACCTTTCATGCCATTCTCCCTTGCCGCGTCTGTTTAGCTATAGCCGGGTTTGGCGGTTTTTGCCGCGCGTGGACGGATGGCGGGCAGCGCTTATTCCAGCATGCCGCGCACGCTGTCTTCGCTGAGGTATTTGCGCAGGATGCGGTGCAGGCTGCCGTCTTCGCGCATTTTGGCCAATTCATCACGCCAGACGCGCATCTGGCGTTCGGTGAAGCCGCGGTGCGATAGGACCAGGCCGTTTTCCAGGCTGCTGTCGCGAAACGGATCCATGACTTTGACTTTGAGCCTGGCGCGCGGTTGACCGTTGAGCCAGTGATCGTAGACCTGGGGCTGGGAGAAGGCGGCGGTAATGGAGCCGCTGCGCAGCATGGCCAGCAGGTCTTCTTCATTGGCGGCGCAGATCAGCTTGTCGCGCTTGGCCATTTGTTGCAGGAAGTGGTCTTGCAGCGGGCTGTTGCGGTAGCCGATGACGGCGCCCCACTTGAGCTTGGGATCGTTCAGCCATTGTTCCGGTGTCTTGCTCTGCACCGCGGGGTTGAGCAGGGTCATGTTGCGGTCGCGGGTGTAGGGCAGCACCCAGGCGTAGCGCAGCCGTTTGTGCAGCGGGATGGTGGAGGTGGCGAGGTTGAGCTTGCCGTGCTGTACCAGCAGCAGCACGCGCAGCCGCGGGTATTCGCGCTCTTCACGGATCTTGCAGTCCAGCCGGCGCGCCAGTTCGTGAACCAGGTCCACGTCGTAGCCCTTGCCGCCTTCATAGGCGGTGGCTGTCGGGTAATAACCCACCTTCAGCCCTTCCGCCGGACAGGCGGGCGCCGCGGCGCCCGCCATGGCCGTGGCGGCGTGCAGGCAGAGGAGGGCGGAGAGGCGCTTGATCATGTCACGGTCCTTGCTGGGCGGGGTGGAAACAAAACAGGCTGCCGGAAGGGCAGCCTGTCGGCGGCGCTGTAAACGCGGTTTACAGCTTGATCAGCGTGCTCTTCAACTCGGTGTATTTTTCCAGCGCATGCAGCGATTTGTCACGGCCGTTGCCGGACTGCTTGAAGCCGCCGAACGGGAAGTTCATGTCTCCGCCTTCATCATAGCAATTCACCCATACCGTGCCGGCGCGCAGGCGGCGCGACACTTGGTGCGCGGTGCTGAGGTTGGAGGTCCAGACCGCGGCGGCCAGGCCGTATTCGGTGTCGTTGGCGATGCGGATGGCTTCTTCAACGTCGTCGAAGGTGATCACCGACAGCACTGGGCCGAAGATTTCCTCGCGGCAGATGGTCAGGTCGGCGCTGGGGCAATCAAACGCGGTGGGTTCGATGAACAGGCCGGTGTCGGTATGGGCCGCTTTGCCGCCGAACAACTTCTTGGCGCCCTCGCTATCGCCCTTGCCGATATAGGACAGCACTTTGTCGTACTGGATGCGGTCCACGATGGCGCCCATATTGGTGGCCGGGTCCAGCGGGTCTTGCGGATAGTAGCGGGTGGCGGCGGCTTCCAGTTCCTGCAGGAAGCGCTGTTTGATGTCGCGATGCACCAGCACGCGGGAGCCGGCGGTGCAGACTTCGCCCATATTGTAGAAGATGCCGCCGGCGGCGGCGCGCGCCGCCTGGGCGAGGTCCGGGCAGTCCGGCAGGATGATGTTGGGCGATTTGCCGCCCAGTTCCAGCCAGACGCGCTTGAGGTTGGACTGAGCCGCGTAGCCGGCGATCAGCTTGCCCACGCCGGTGGAGCCGGTGAAGGCGACGCAGTCCACGTCTATGTGCAGCGCCAGCAGCTTGCCCACGTCGCCGGCGCCGGGCAGCACTTGGAACACGCCGTCGGGAATGCCGGCCTGTTTGGCCAGCGCGGCCAGGCGGATGGCGGTGAGCGGGGATTTTTCCGATGGCTTGATGATGACCGGGTTGCCGGCGGCCAGCGCCGGGCCAAACTTCCAGCTGGCCATCATGATGGGGTAGTTCCACGGCACGATGGCGGCCACCACGCCTATGGCTTCGCGGGTGACCAGGCCCACCACCTTGGGGTCCACCGGCGCCACTTCGCCGCCTATCTTGTCGATGGCCTCGGCGAACCATTCCACGCAGTAGGCGCTGCCGGGCAGGTCCACGCTGAGGGTGTCGCTGATGGGCTTGCCCACGTCCAGGGTTTCCAGCAGGGCCAATTCATCGCCGTGCTCGTGGATCAGCGCGGCGAAGCGCTTGAGGATGCGGCCGCGCTCGCGCGGGGCCAGGCCGGACCAGATGCCGGAGTCGAAGGCGCGACGCGCGGCGCTGACCGCGCGCTCCACGTCGGCTTCGCCGCACCAGGCCACGTCGGCCAGCTTCTCGCCATTGGCGGGGTTGTTGCAGACAAAACTTTTGCCGTCTTGCGCGGCGCAGTACTCGCCGGCGATGAAGGCGCGCCCTTCGATCTTCAGTTGAGCGGCGAATTGCTTCCATTCGGCATGCGTTCTAGCCATTTCTCTCTCCTTTGATGATCTGGCGCCGCCTGGCTGTGGCGGCGCCGGTATCGCTTCACTCGGGTTTGACTACCATGCTGCCTGTCCTGGCGTTTGGAGCGGGGGCATTGGCTAAAGCTCCCCTGCCTGGCCTTATTGTCTGTTCGGGCTATTGCTGCGCCAGCGTTTTAGAACCTGTTTACGATCTGCTGCGCGTCGGCGATACCGCGTTGAAACCAAGCTCAGTGCTCATGTGCCACTTATACATTCCGCTTTTTCGCTCGTTTTCGCCTTGTCTCGCTCTTGCTCGCGAGACTTTGAACAGGTTCTTAGAAAGTCGGCGGCGAACTGGCGCTGACCACTTCACAAATTTCCGCGCCGGCATTGCGAAAACGGTGCGGCAGCCGGCTGTCGAAATAATAAGCATCGCCCGGGCCCAGGACCCGGCTCTCGTTGTTGACCGTGACTTCTATACTGCCCTTGATGATCACGCCGCCTTCCTGGCCGTCGTGCGTCAGCATGTCCGGCCCGGTGTCGGCGCCGGCCTCGTAGACCTCGCGCAGGATGGCGATGTCGCGCTTGTCGTGGGCGGTGCCCACCAGCAGCAGCCGAATCTGCTCATTGCCCAGATTGGGTAATTCGTGAGCCTGGTAGAACACGCGCGCCTGTTCCGGGTCGGAGTCGAAGGTGAAGAAATCCGCCAGCGTCATCGGCAGTCCCTCAAGCACTTTTTTCAGCGAGCTGACCGAGGGGCTGACCCGATTCTGTTCTATCAGCGAGATGGTGCCGTTAGTGACCCCGGCACGTTTGGCCAGTTCCCGTTGCGACAACCCGAAACGGTCCCTGACCATGCGTAATCTTGCGCCAACGTCCATGGATTCCTGCTCCATCAGTATGTTAATAATTTTAGACGCTTTATGATAATTATTTTGCACGGACTCTGCACTACTTGCTGCGACGCAAAATCGAATATCTTTGCATCGTTGGGGGTTTATAGTCAGAATCAGAAACAAGGAGCAAGCATATTGTGAATTTTCTTAAACGCTTGTGCGGCCCCGACAACAACAAATCAGTGAGGAGAGCGACATGCTGATCGGTGTTCCCAAGGAGATCAAGAACCACGAGTATCGTGTTGGCCTGACCCCGTCTGGAGTCCGGGAGTTAGTCGCCAACGCACACAAGGTTTTGGTCCAGACCCAGGCCGGCCTCGCCATCGGTTTCACCGATGAGCAGTATATCCAGGCCGGCGCTTCCATTGCCTCCAGCGCCGAGGAAACCTTCGAACGCAGCGACATGATCGTCAAGGTCAAAGAGCCGCAGCCGGTGGAATGCCGCATGCTGCGCCGTGACCAGATCCTGTTCACCTATCTGCACCTGGCGCCGGATCCGGAGCAGACCAAATTATTGCTGGAATCGGATGCCATTGCCATAGCATACGAAACCGTCACCGACGAGCGCGGCGGCCTGCCATTGCTGGCGCCGATGTCCGAGGTGGCTGGCCGCATGGCGATCCAGGCCGGCGCCCACGCGCTGGAGAAAGCCCAGGGCGGCCGCGGCGTGCTGCTGGGCGGCGTGCCCGGCGTGGCCCCGGCGCGGGTGGTGGTGATAGGCGGCGGAGTGGTGGGGCTGAACGCGGCGCGCATGGCCATGGGCGCCGGCGCCGAGGTCACCATCCTGGACAAATCGCTGCCGCGGCTGAAGGAAATCGACATGGTGTTCGGCGGCCGCATCAAGACGCTGGTGTCCAACTCCGCCAATATCGAAGATTGCCTGCGCGAGGCGGACCTGGTGATCGGCGCGGTGCTGATCCCCGGCGCGGCGGCGCCCAAGCTGGTGACGCGGCCGATGCTGAAGATCATGAAGCCCGGCGCGGTGCTGGTGGATGTGGCGATAGACCAAGGCGGCTGTTTCGAGACCAGCCGGCCCACCACGCACCAAGATCCCATTTACGTGGTGGACGGCATCGTCCACTACTGCGTGGCCAATATGCCCGGCGGCGTGGCGCGCACCTCTACCCAGGCGCTGACCAACGCCACGCTGCCGTACACGCTGGAACTGGCCAACAAGGGCTGGCGCCAGGCGCTGCTGGACAATGCCCATCTGCGCAACGGCCTCAATGTCTGCCGCGGGCGGCTGACTTACCCGGCGGTGGCGCAGGCGCTGGGCCTGCCTTTCATCGATCCAATCGAAGCCGTCAAGACGGCGTCGTAACCCGTTTCAAGGACCAGAAATGTTGCAAGCTATCATCGGCATACCCTGTGACATCAAGATGGTAGGCCTGTTGCCCTTCCACGCGGTGGGTGAAAAATACATCGCCGCGGCGGCCGGCGGCGCCGGCGGCGTGCCGGTCTTGCTGCCGGCGCTAGGCGACAAGACCGCGCTGCGGGAGGTGTTGGAGTTGGTGGACGGCGTGTTGCTGCCCGGTTCGCCGTCCAATGTCGAGCCGCATCATTACGGCGGCGCGCCCAGCCGGGCGGGAACCATGCACGACCCGATGCGCGACGCCACCACGCTGCCGCTGATCCAGCAAGTGCTGGAGCAGGGCATTCCGCTGCTGGGTATCTGCCGCGGTTTTCAGGAAATCAACGTGGCGATGGGCGGCGAGCTGTATCAGCACGTGCAGGAAGAAGAGGGGCGGCGCGACCACCGCGAGCCGGACACCCCCGACCTGGACGCGATGTACGCGCTGTCCCATCCGGTGCGCTTCGCCGAGGACAGCCTGCTGCGGCAATGGACCGGCCAGGAGTCCGCCATGGTCAATTCCCTGCATCAGCAGGGCATCAAGCGGTTGTCGGATCGCCTGATCTGCGAGGCCGTCGCCGACGACGGCCTGGTGGAGGCCTACCGCGTGCGCGACGCCAAGGGCTTCGCCTTCGCCGCGCAATGGCATCCGGAGTGGAAATACTGGGACAACCCGCTGTCCATGGCCATCTTCAAGGCATTTGGCGATGCCTGCCGCCAGCGCCGCGAGCAGCGGCAACGCGGGCCGCAATTAACCGAGACCTTGTGTCACCACTCGGAATAACACACAGAGGAAGAGAACATCATGACCCATCAGATCAATGAATGGCTGCGAGAGCACCGGATCACTGAAGTCGAGTGTATCGTCCCCGACATGACCGGCGTGGCGCGCGGCAAGATCGTGCCCAAGGACAAGTTCGTGTCCGACCCGGAAATGCGTTTGCCCGAAGTTGTGCTGATCCAGACTGTGACCGGGGACTACCCCGACGACAGCATGCTGGACCTGACCGACCCGGACATGGTGCTGGCGCCGGACCCGAACACCCTGCGCTTCGTGCCCTGGGCCGTCGATCCCACCGCGCAATTGATCTACGACTGCCTGCGTGCCGACGGCAGCCCGGTGGACGTGGCGCCGCGCAATGTGCTCAAGCGCGTGATCGGCCTGTTCGACGAGATGGGTCTGGAGCCGGTGCTGGCTCCGGAAATGGAATTCTACCTGCTGTCCCCCAACCCGGACCCGGACATCCCGCTGGCCGCGCCGGTGGGGCGCACCGGCCGCGCCGAGTTCGGCCGCCGCTCGTATTCCATCGACGCGGTCAACGAGTTCGACCCGCTGTTCGAGGACATCTACGACTACTGCCACGCGCAGAATCTGGAAGTGGATACCCTGATTCACGAAGTGGGCACCGCGCAGATGGAAATCAACTTCCTGCACGGCAATCCGCTGGAGCTGGCCGACCAGGTGTTCCTGTTCAAGCGCACCGTGCGCGAGGCGGCGTTCCGCCACAATATGTACGCCACCTTCATGGCCAAGCCGATGGAGAACGAGCCGGGCTCCGCCATGCACATGCACCAGAGCCTGGTGGACAAGAACACCGGCCGCAATGTGTTCACCAATGAGGACGGCAGCCCGTCCGAGCTGTTCTTCCACTACATCGCCGGCCTGCAGAAGTACGTGCCCAAGTCCATGCCGCTGTTCGCGCCCTATGTGAACTCATTCCGCCGTTTGTCGCGCTATACCGCGGCGCCGACCAACGTCGAATGGGGTTACGACAACCGCACCGTGGGCCTGCGCGTGCCGCACTCCTCGCCGGCCGCGCGCCGCATCGAAAACCGGGTGCCGGGCGTGGACGTCAATCCCTATATCGCGATGGCTGCGACGCTGGCCTGCGGCTACCTGGGCATCGTCAACAAGCTGCGGCCCAGCGAGCCGCGCCAGACCGACGCCTACGAGCTGCCTTACCAGTTCCCCAACTCCTCGGAGGAATCGCTGCAGCAGCTGGCTTCCTGCAAGGAAATGGCCGAGGTGTTGGGCGAGCGTTTCGTCAGCATGTATGTGGGCATGAAGGAGAAGGAGTTCTCCGAATATTTCCGCGTGATCAGCCCGTGGGAACGCAAGTTCCTGCTGCTGCACGTGTGAGCGAGGTATGACAACGGGCTGAGTCATCCGTTAGAATCAGCCCGGACAGCCAGGAAAAGCACTGAAAACACGCCAAAGGCGAAGGAGGGGCGGATGCCGTGTCGGTCTGCCCCGTTGGAGAATACTGGAAGGAAGTCCTATGCAGAACCAACAACGCACGACCGAACAATGGCGCCAGCTGGATGCTTCTCACCACCTGCACCCGTTTACCGATACCCAATCGTTGAACCAGCAAGGCGCGCGGGTGATGACTCGCGGCGAGGGCATCTATCTGTGGGATTCGGACGGCAACAAGATCATCGACGGCATGGCCGGCCTGTGGTGCGTAAATATCGGCTATGGCCGCAAGGAGCTGTCCGACGTGGCCAAGCGCCAGATGGACGAGCTGGCCTTCTACAACACCTTCTTCAAGACCACCCATCCGGCGGTGGTTGAGTTGTCCCACCTGCTGGCCCAGGTGACGCCGGCCGGCTACGAGCATGTGTTCTACACCAACTCCGGCTCGGAATCGGTGGACACCATGATACGCATGGTGCGCCATTACTGGGATGTGCAGGGCAAGAAGGACAAGAAGACGCTGATCGGCCGCTGGAACGGCTATCACGGCTCCACCATCGGCGGCTCCAGCCTGGGTGGCATGAAGTATATGCACGAGCAGGGCGACCTGCCGATTCCGGGCATGGCCCATGTCGAACAGCCGTGGTGGTACAAGTACGGCAAGGATTTGAGCCCGGACGAGTTCGGCGTGGTGGCCGCGCGCTGGGTGGAAGAGAAGATCCTGGAAATCGGGCCGGAAAAGGTGGCGGCCTTTGTCGGCGAGCCTATCCAGGGCGCCGGCGGCGTGATCATCCCGCCGGCCACCTACTGGCCGGAAGTGGAACGCATCTGTCGTAAATACGATGTGCTGCTGGTGGCCGACGAAGTGATCTGCGGCTTTGGTCGCACCGGCGAATGGTTCGGCTTCGAGCACTTCGGCTTCCGTCCCGACATCTTCACCACGGCCAAGGGCTTGTCCTCCGGCTATCTGCCCATCGGCGCGGTCTTCGTCGGCGAGCGCGTGGCCCAGGGTCTGATCGCTGGCGGCGATTTCAACCACGGCTTCACCTACTCCGGCCACCCGGTGGCCAGCGCGGTGGCGCGCGCCAACGTGGAACTGTTGCGCGACGAAGGCATCATCGACCGCGTCAAGTACGAAACCGGCCCCTATATGCAGCAGCGCTGGCGCGAAACCTTCAGCCAGTTCGAGCATGTGGACGATGTGCGCGGCGTCGGCCTGATCCAGGCGTTCACCCTGGTCAAGGACAAGAGCAAGCGCGAGCTGTTCCCGAATTTTGGCGACGTAGGCCTGATGTGCCGCGACATCTTCTTCCGCAACAATCTGATCATGCGCGCCTGCGGCGACCATATCGTGGCCTCGCCGCCGCTGGTGATCACCAAGGCGGAGATCGATGAAATGCTGGGCGTGGCCGCGCGCTGCATGGAGACGTTCGAGCGCAAGTTGAAGGACAGCGGCCTGGCCTGAGCCGGGAGAGCGCGAGACAGTACGCCAAACCGGGGCAAACCGCCCCGGTTTTTTTGCGCGTGGGCAGCGCCGGCCCTGCTCCAGGAGCCTGTTTGAAGGCTCGCCTTAGCTCGCGAGATCGTGAACACGTTCTAAGCCTTGCGGGATCAGTGCCGGTAGGTGCGTAGCCGGACACTGCCCTCGGGCGTGAAGCTCGCGTCCAGCATGAGCTCACCATGCTGCTTCAGACGGCAGCGCAGCCGGTAGCGCAACACCATTTGCCCATGCTCGCCGCCAAATGACACTTCAACCGCGCTCAGCCTGGGTTCGTAGCGCAGCAGCGTCTGCTCGATGCTGCGCATCAACTGGTGGGCGCTGGCGGGTAAGTGCCGGTAGATATGGCCCAGATCCGGCAGGCCATAATCGGGCAAATGCTTGAGCGATCCCGCGCGCGCGTTCAGGATGCGCTGGATGCTATCGACCACGCTGCGCGCGAGCTGCTGCTCAGGGGGCAGCGGTTCCAGTGGCGAGCCATCGGCAAACTGCCCGGTCAGCATTTCATACAAGGCGAGGCCCATATCATTGCTCCGCCGCTTGTCGGCGGCTCAAGGCGTAGCCGCGCAGTTCCAGTTGCAGCGGCTTGTCATTGTCCAGCTCCTTTTTGTCCAGCAGCAGCCGCCATGTCTGTCCCCCGTCGATTTGGCGGAATAGCGCGATCACGCCGACATAGGCCGCGTCTTGACGGTAGGGCTCGCGCAGGCTGATCGCCGCGCCAGGCCGCAGCAGTACTTGGTGGCTGGCCAGCAAGTCGGCGGCGAGCGCGGTCTGATCCTGCTCCAGCAAGGTCTGGTAAGGCGCGGCCATGAAGGCGGCCTTGTCCTTCAATTGATAGACCCGCACCACGACAGTCAGCGGGCGCTGCCCGGCATCGGTGTTCAATTCTTCGCTCGCCATCAGGTCCAGGTTCAGGCGCTCCACGCGGGTCAGAAAGATTTTTTGAGCGGCGCTGACAGTGACGTTCTTGGTGCTTTGCCACAGGCCGCAGGCGCTCAGAGGCAGGGTCAGGCCGAGCATGAGCAGTCCGGCGCGCAGCGCGGGAAGGCAGTGTTTCATCCGGGTTCTCCTGGCTGTCGGGCATGGCTGTCCGACAAGGGTTGATAATGACCGATGCGCAAGCGGCGCCAGCGCCGGCTTGCCGTGCCGGCCAAGGTCGCGCCCAAGCCCAGCCGTGGCCGGGCGCCGCTGTGGAGGGCGCTGGCCGGCAGCCAGCTGGCGGGCAGTTCCAGCCAGATCTCGGCTTCCAGCCGCCAGCCCAGATAGACGCGGGTCAAGGCCATCAGGTCCTGCTGCAGCGGCGCGCCGGGCAGCAGGGCTGGCACGCAGCCGGCGTCGGGCGGACGCACGGTGACGGCGATCGCATGGTTGGCCGCGCGCAAGCGGCGTCCCAGGATCAACTCGCCGGCGCGCAGCGGCGGCCGGCTGGAGAGGGGGGCCGCGCTATCCAGCGCCACCCAGCAAGGCAGGAACTCCCGTACCCGGATCTCGGCGTTGGGCAGCGCATGGCGGAAGACGTTGGCGAGGCCTGAGGCTGGGCGGGTACGCTGGCTTAGCAGCGCGAGCAAGCCCAGCAGACGGCCGGCCGGCAGCGGCTGGCGCGCGGCCGCCGCGTCCAGGCCCAGGCCAGTCAAGCCCAGCAAGGAGCGGGACAGCTTGTCGCGCGCACCGGGCTGGAAGCTCTGCGGGTAGCGATATTTGCTCCAGGCGCGGTAGAGCAGTGTCGCGAAGCGGTGGTTGAACAGATCCAGGAAGGCCGCCAGCGCCTCATGGCCTTCGTTGCGGGTGGCGATGTCGTCCAGAAAATAATAGGGCAGCACGGCATCCACGCCGTAGAGCCCCATGAAGGTGGTGCGCAGCACCGGCGGCCGCCCGGTGTCGGGGTCGGCGGGCTCGGCCCGGGCGATCTCGCTGGCGGGAAAGCCCAGCGATGGCGAGGGCAGCAAGCGCACCGGCTCATGCTCGGGGCTGTCGGCGGTGCCCAGGCGCGCGCCGCCGGGCAATTGCTCCAGCACGCGGCAAAACTGAAAGAAGTTGTACGCCGGCGCGGAGCGCAGCCAGGCGTCAAACGCGGCGTCGGTCATAGCGGCGGCGCCTCCGTCTTGCTGTCCGGCCAGGCGATCCGCTCGTTCTCCGGCAGCACGCGCATTTCGAAACGGGTGAACAGGTTCATGTCCGCATAGGCGGCGAAGAAGCGGTGCATCAGGTCGCCGAACAGATAAAGGTCGCCCTGGCCGGCGAAACAGGTTCGGTCCACCGCCAGTTCGATGCCGACCCCGCGCTCCAGGCAACCCCGCTGCACCCGCTGGATCAGCCGGTGCCTCACCTCCAGCAGGCCGCTCAGCCGCTGGCGGTTCAATTCGTCCTCGGTCCAGTCGTACAGCGCCAGCGTGCCGCGCAGCACCTCGGCGTCCAGCAGCGACAGGAAGTTGGGCGCCAGGTGCGACAGCACCCGCCATTGATAGCGGTCTTCCGCCGGCGGATAGCAGGGCATGGTGGGCGCGGTCAGATTGGATATCTGACTCAGCGGCGCGGCGACGGCGCGCTCCAGTATCTGCGCCTCGCGCAATGCCTTGCGCGGCAGCATGCCATTGGTGCCGGTGACGCGCAGCGACAAGGTTTCCTCGCGCCGGGCCGCCGTAGGCGAATCCCACAGATGGCCGCCCAGCACCAGCCAGGTTTCCGGCCGGCCGGCGGCGCCCAGCCGCGTGCGCGCATGGTAGAAACGTTCCGGCGCCTCGTGGCGCAACATGCCGCCGCGGTGGCGGAAACTGGAGAACGGCACATAGGCATGGCGCTTGCCGCTGTCGCCGTCCATGGACTCGACCTCGTCCACCGACCAGGTTTCCAGCTCCGGTCCCTGGCTTGCCAGCGGAGTGACCCGGTATTCATGGCTGAGGTGGTCCACGCGCAAGGGTTCGGCTTCCAGCGGGAACAGATTGATCGCCGGCACGCAATGCAGGCGCAGATTGTCGGCGTTGAACGGCATGTCCGCCGGATAGCGCTGGCTCAGGACCAGTTCCAGCGCAAAAGCCCGCGTCCCGGCGGGCAGCAGCGCGGCGTCCAGGCCGCACAGATCGAGGAACAGGAATTTCTCGCGGAAGCAAAAGTACTCCAGCAGCAGCTGATAGCCGCCAAAGGCGTTGTCCGCCGTGGGCCAGAGCCGGTCCGCCGCGGCAAAGCCCACCGGCTCGAAGCGCAGCGCCGGCAGCGGCTGGGCCGGGTGCCCGCCCGGGTCCAGCGCTTGCAGGCGGGCATGGCCCAATTGCCGGGTCAACGCATGCCGCAGCGCGAAGGCGATGGGCAGGTCCGCGGCGAGGAACAGGCGCAGGCGGGACAGATCCAGTGTCTCGCGCTTGGCCGCCGCGCCCAGTTCGAAGCACAGTTCCAGCACCGAGCGTCCTGCGCCATCCTGGCGCACGCCGGCCTGGCTGAGGCGCAGCGGCTGGATCTCCACCGGCTGCGTGCTGCGGTAGGCGCAGCGCACCGCCTCGCTTCCCAGCGGCGAAGTGCGCACGCTCAAGCCCGCCTCGATGCGCTTGGCCTGCTGCAGCGCGTGTGCGTCGGCCCGCAATTCCAGCACGGTCAGCGAGGGCACCATGCGCAGATAGTGCGGCCACAGTAGATTGACCAAGCCCTCGGTCAGCTCCGGGAAGTCGTCGTCCAGCTTCTGGCGGATGCGGCCGGTCAGGAAGGCGAAGCCTTCGAACAGGCGCTCGACATAGGGGTCGCGCTTGCCCACCCGGTCGATATTGAGCAGGGCGGCGCGGTCGGGGTGGGCGCGGGCAAACTCCTTGCCCGCCTCGCGCAAATAGCGCATTTCCGCCTCGTAGTAACGCAGGGTCAGATCATCCATGGGCGGCTTTCATCGACAGGGTGGAAAAAGCGCCGCAAGCCGTGCGCGGCGTGTTGGCGGCGCGGGATCATGGCTGAACGCCGGTCAGCGCGCGAGCCGGGTCCAGCGCGGCCAGGCGCGCATTGAGCCGTTCCAGGCGCTGGCCCAGGCCGGCGCGGTCCGAGTCCTTGCGCAGCAGCCGTTGACGCAGCAGCCGCGCCAATTGCGCTTGCAGCTCGAAGGCCAGCTCCGGTTCCCAAGCCTCCAATTGGTGATCGTCGGCCTGGCACAGCAGCGCTTCCAGCAAATGGATGGCCATTTCGGCGCGGCCATGCCGTTCCGCCAACCGCGCCAGCAATAAGTGCCGCAGGCAGCGCTCGCGGCCGCCGGCGAGCGCGGGCAAGGCCTGCACCCAGGCGAAGGCCGCCGGCAAACCCTGTTGCGCGGCGATGGCGTGGGCCTGGGTTTCGCTTTCCGCCCAGTCGGCGCGCGTGCCGGCCTCCGGCGCGGCGGCGGCCTCCGGCTGTCGCCATAGCGTTAGCCACTCCAGGGTGGCGTCTTCCGCGAACGGGCTGCCGTCGCTGAAGCGCAATTGCTCGATGCCGGGCAGCCGCTGGCACAGCCGCAGCGCATCGTCGCGGACCAGGTCCGCCAGCGGCGCGGCGATCTCTCCGCCATGCTGGTGCGCCAGCCAGGCGTAGTGCTGCAGATCCAGCCACCAGTGATTGGCGCCTTCCGCGAAGGCGAGCTCGGCCTGCTCGCGCAAGTCCGGCCACTGTTGCTGCAACAGCTGGCGTTTCAGCTGCTGGCGCAATTCGGCGCGCGGAGGCGGCAGGCGGGTGCGCCCCTCCGCGTCGCCGGGCGGCAAGGCGGCCAGCGCCTCCCAGCGCACCGCGCGCAATAGCCGCAGGGCGGCGGCCTGGCCTTCCGGCTGCCGGCGCAGAAATACAGTCATCCGCCGCGCCTGTTCCAGCAATTCGCGCCAGGAAGAGACTTCTCCGACATTGGCGGGCGGCGCGGCGGGCGGTGGGGTTGGCCGCGCGGCGATGACCGCGGCCGGCTGCAAGCGTTGCTGCAGGCTGTGCCCCAGCGCCGCCAGCCGCAGCGGCTCCGCGGCGCTGCCGGCAGTGAGGCTTTGCAGCAGCAGCAGGGCCGCCGCGGCGCGTTCCCAGGCGTCGTTGTCGTCATTGGGCAATTGCGCCAGCCGGTCGGTGAAGCGCTCGCTGGCCATCCATTCCAGTGCGCTGCGCCGCCGTGCCGGCTGGTGTGGCCAGACCGTGTCCGGGTAGCGTTCCAGCAAGGCGGCGACCAGCTCCAGCCCGTCGGCCAGGCCGGCCACGCCGTCCCGGCGCAGCCGGGCGCAGGCGTAGTAGGCCGCCACGCGCAAATCCTTGCCGCGGGTTTTCAGCAAGGTTTCCGCATGCGTCAGCGCCAGCGCCGTGTCCATGCCCGAGAGCCGGGTGACTTCCTCTTTCAAGGCCAGAAACTCATCGTCGTGGGACAGATCCTCGCCGCAGGGCGCGGCATCGGCTATCGGTTTCAGCCAGGCGGACCAATGCGGCAGCCGCTGTCGGGCTCTTTCTTCCGGCGTCTCGTCCCGGCCCAGCAGTGAGTGCAGCCAGTTCATGAGTGGCCTCGCGGTATCGCGCTGGACCGGGCGCGCCATTGCCGCGCGGTTTGGTGTGGGGGAAGGGGTTTGGGCGACATGACGAGCTTCTCCTCAGGATTGGGGCCGCCGGGCCGGTTTGGCTGGGGCCAGTGGCTTGCTCGGCTCCACAATAAAAATCCGCGCCGGCAACTGGAATTGCACCAGTTGCAACAGGGCCAGCGGGCCGGCGCCGGCCTCGCTGCGCAATTGGTAGCGCGCTTGATGGCCGCCGGGCAGCTGCCAGCTCAGCTGCCAAGTGGCGCGGTCTATCTGTTCGCGCTGCGCCTGTTCCAGCAGGCGCAGCCAGCCCCAGCGGCCGGGGTGGTCCTGCGTCTGGCGCAGGCCGGCCTTCTCGGTCTGCCATTGCAGGCTGGCGCCGGCCTTTAGCGGATCGCCGGGCCAGTTCAGCGCCTTCCAGCTTGCCAGCTGGTTGAAGTCGTGCAGGCTGTGCTGATCCAGTTGCAGCCGGGTTTCCGCCAGGCCGGGGGAGGAGATGGGCTGCAACTCGAAGCGCATGCCGGCATCGCCTTGGGCGTAGAGCAGGCTGGACAGCCGCGACAGGCGGTTGAGCTCATTGAGGAAGTTCAGGTCGAAGCGCAGCGCCTGCGCCGCCGCCGGGTCCGGCGACCATTGATCGCCCTGTTGTTCCAGCACCCCGCCCAATTGCTGGCGCACGAACTGCGGCACCAGGCCGTCGCTGGGGTGCAGAAAGCGGCCCAGCTCCGGCAGCGAGGCGTCAGCATCGCTGCGGTGGAAGGGATAGCGGCCGGCGAAGCTGGACTGCCAGGGCCGGACGATGCTCTGGTCCCATAACTGGTTGAGGCTGGCGGCCGCCGGTTGCAGCAGGGTGGACCAGGACTGGTCCAGGGGCTGCAGGAACAAGTGCTGGCCCAAACCCTGCCAGTCCTCGCCCAGGCTGGCGGCCAGTTGAGCGGCGTAATCGCGGCCCTCGGCCAGCTCGCCGCCCTTGCCCTGGAACACCGCCTGCGCCAGCGCGCGGGCGGCGGCGTCCGGGTCCGGCGCGGCGGCCACCTGCTGCAGTTTGAGCCGGGTGGCGGCCACCCGTTCCAGATAACGTTGCAGGCTGAGCGCGGAGCCGTCTTGGCGCTCCTCCAGCAGCCGCAGCAATGGGCCGAAGCTTTGCGCCAGCGGCGCGGCTTCCGCTGCGGCTCTCGCCGGCGCGCTGGCGTCGGCCTTGCCCAGCAGCGCCTGGGCCTTGTCCACCAGATTGGCGCCCAGGCTGTCCACGCGCTCGCCGGCGCGGGCGTTGTCGCGCACCAGCGCCATCAGCGCGCGCAGCGGCGAGCGTTGCGGATCGGCGTAGACCTGCAATTGCTGGGCATTGGCGGCCAGTTTGGTTTCCGCTTGCCACGACACATCGTTGAGGAATCGCTGCCAGGCGCGGGCGTAATCGGCGAAGTAGCGCTGGCGCAGCGCGGCATCCTGAGTCGCGCCGGCGCTGGGCTGGCCGGCCTCGCCGGCGCCCAGCACCCAGTCGCCGGCATTGCCCTGGCGGCGATGGGCATCGGCGAAAGCGGCGCGCAAGTGTTCGTCCCAGGCCTTGCGGGTGAACACGCCGGGCAGACTGGCCTCGCTGCGCCACAAGCCGCGCAAGTCCTGGCCCGGCAACAAGGCGGCCAGCGTTTGCGGCGGATACTTGGTCGCGGCCTCGGCCAGGATGGGTTGATAGCGAGCGTCGTCGGCCTGCTGGCGGCCCAGCTGGCCGATCAGGGTCTGGCGGCTGGCCTGCGCCAAAGCGGGGTCGGCGGCCATGCGCCAGCCGGGCTGGCCGGCCAGCCGCTCGGCGTAGAACTGCGCCATCGCGCGCAGCAGCGCCGGGGAAAAGTCCGCGTGCGCGGCGCTGGCTTGGGCCGTCAACTGAGCGGCGAGGAAGGCCGGCTCGGCGCGCGCCGGCTGGTCCAGCGTCAGATAGGCCTTCAGCGTTTGATAGCCCTGTTCGGTCCGGGCCGGGTCGGCGGCCAGTTCCGCGCTGGGCGCCTGGTTCAGCGCCTGTAGCTGCCGCGCCCAGTGCTGGCGCGCCGGCGCGATCAGCGCCTGGTCGATGGCGCGGGCGTACTGTGGACGCAGCCGTTCCAGCAAGGCGGCGTCGCGGTTCAGACCGAAGCGGGCCGACCACGGCGCGCCGTGTAACTGGCGGGCTTCCAGCTTCTCCAGCAGCCGCTGCAGCCGCAGCGCGCTGTCCAGCGTGGCGGTTTTGGGCTGGGCGTCGATGGTGGCCTGGGCTTCGGCGATCAGCCCATGGTTTTGATAAGTGGAGCCCAGCATGCCGAGGAGCCAGATCAGGCACAAGGCGCCGATGGCGGCGGCGAGCCGGCGCTGCCAAGGACGACTGCGGCGGCGCGGCGCGAAGGCCGAGCCCAGGCTGATCGCGCCGCTCCACAGCCGGACGTCGGCCGGCCAGCTGGCCAGCGCCAGCGCCTTGAAGGCGGGGGCCGCCGCCAAGCCGCCGCGCCAGCGCTGCCAGGTCTCGGCCAGCGCCGTGCCCTCGCGTTCCAGCCACTGTGAGCAGCGCAGCAGAAAGGGCTGCGCCGCCATGCCGGAATGACGCGGAATGCCGCGCAGGGGAAGCTGATCGGCCCAGGACCGGAGTTGGTCTGCCCAGCGGTCGGCGTTGGCGGGCAAGGCCGGCAAGGGCCAGCCGGCGATGCCGGGGCCGGCATTGTCGGGCGCGCGCTGGCACAGGGTGATCGGCAGGGTCCAGCCGCAGGCGATGGACAGCTGTTCGGCGCGCTCGGCCAGCGCGGCGGCGTCGGCGGAACCGGGGAGCAGGGCGATGACGGCGTCGGCGGGGGGCTGCCAGCGTCCGCGCAGCCGCCGCCAGCCGCCGGGAGGCGGGGTGGCGGAGGCGTCGATCAAGACCATGCCGTCGGTTTCCACCCAGGGCTGCTGGGCCAGCGCCGGCGCCGCCTGGTGGATGGCTTCGGGCGCGCCGCACAGCAGCAGCCAGTGCGGGCGCTGCCTGGCCGGGCGCTGGCGCCAGCCTTGGGCGATCTGCGCCAGGCCGGCCCAGTTGGCGCTGGGCGCGGACGGCTCCAAGCTGGCCGGTCTCGAAGACTTGCGGCCGGGCCAGCGCGCCAGCAAGCTCTGGCGAGCGGCGACCAGCTTGGCCCGGTAACGGTTAAACAGCAGGATGAGCAGCAGCAGGGCTGTAGCGGCCACGGCGCTCCACAATACCGTGTCGCCCAGTTGCAGTTCGCTTAAATCGATAAGCTTGCCTTGCCACAGCGCGAACAGGCCAAGACAGATTGCCAGCCCGGCGATAATGAAAACCCAGATGCCGAATTTCATGCCGCTTTCTCCATGGAGCCGCTGGGAGGTGAGTTGATGATGGCCTGAATCCAACTGCTTTCTTGCTGCTGCCAGGCCAGCACTTGCGCGCCGGGCAAGCGAAGTTGGCATAGCAGCGCCAGCTGCAGCGGATAGCCCCAGGCGCCGGTTTGACCCAGCCATGAGTCCAGAGCGTGGCAACGCGGCGGCTGGCTTTTCAGCCACTGCAAGGCGGGTAGCTCGGCTATCCGGCCCCAGGCGGCCAGCGTGGTTCTGTCCAATTGGCTGTGCCAGCCGCGCGGCGCGTCGGCATCCGGCAACTGAATATCTTGCAGCGTGGCAAAGTCGGCCATCATCTGCGTGGCGTCGGTCGGCATCGGCCGCGGCAAGTAAGCCAGCGGTTGGGCGGCATCGGGCTGCAATAAGAGCGCGAAGCCGAGTTCGCACTGCGCCGGCGCGGAGGTGTCCAGCGCCAGTTCGGAGTGCAGGTGGGCGGCTAACAACAGGGCGGGCTGCCGGAGCCGGCCCTCCCCATCCGCGCCGCCATGGGCGGCCAGCAGCCAGGCGCGGGTCTGCTCCGGGTCCAGGTCGCGGCTCTCCGTTTGCCAAGCCTGGCCGGCCGGGAAGTCGGCCAGGCGCGACCAACACAGCGAGCGCCAGGATTCGGCGTGGCGGGCCGGCGCGCACAGCAGCAGCTGGCAGCGGTCCAGCCGCGCCAACGCCTGTCGCAACTCCGGGGTCAGCAACTGATCCAGCAAGGCCAACAGCCGTTGCGGCAGGGGCTTGCCCGGCAACAACGCGTTCAGCGCCAGTACTTGGTCCTGATGTGGCCCATTCTGGCCGCTGAGCGCGCCGTTCAGCGGCCGCTCCTGCGGATGGAGCACGCTGACGGCCGTCACCGGCAGCGCCGCGCGCGCCCATTGCACCCAGCCGGCGCGCAGCTCGTCCTGAGCCTGATGCTCGGCCCTGATGTTTTCGCGCTCGGTTTCAAGCAGGTAGTACCGCAGTCCCCACAGCATCAGCCAGGCCAGCCAGGGCATGAGCAGCGCCCAGCCCCAGAAGCGCCAGCCCTGGCCTAGGCTGGCGCGCGGCCAGAGCAGGCTGGTGGCCGTCAGGCCGATGGCGAAGGCGGCCAGCAGCAAGGCCAGCCAGCGGGCGGGAGAAGGCGGCTGCGGCCAATCCGGGCGGCTGAGCTGCGGCAAGGGCCAGGCCATCTCAAACCTCGCCGGCGTTGGGCAAGGTGGAGATCAGCGTGCAGCCGCAACCGGCCTGGAAACCTTCCAACGCGAAGGCCGAGCCATGGGCGGACATGCGGGTGGGACCGGGCAAGATGGAGCTGATGCCATGCCCCGATTGGGGGCAGCTGACTTGATCGCCAACCCGGGCGGACGCCTTGCCGAAGACGACCGGGCCGGAAGCGCTGATCACGCTGCCGCCATGGCTGGTGGGGTCGCCTAAGCGAATGATTTTTCCGGGCATGAATAACTCCTTAAGCTATTTAATAAATGACAAGGCCACCATGTCCTGAGCTTGTGAAAGCGCGACGCGCTAATCAGGATTCAGGCGGCTATAAAGCGCTCAAAAAAATGCACAGCGGCGGCACAATCAATAAGAGGCTTGCAGTCAGGGCAATGACTCCCCAGGGCTTGCCTCGCTTGATTTGATGGCGGACAACAAGCACCAGCACGGCAAGCCAGATCAGCAGAAGCACTAAGGCAATAAAGATGAATATCTCCACCAGCTTCCCCAGATTTCCTGGCGATGCGAAACCAGGCGCGGGGAGTGCCAGCCCGCTTAATCCAAACAAGTATTGGGTGTGGCGCATAAAGTGTTTCTCCATCAAGCCAGCGTCCGTTGCCGCGACGCATGCGTTTTTTGCCGCCATGCCCGTAAAAATCTAATACCGCGGTGGTCTCGTGGGCTCCGTGCCGGGGGCCACCTCGGCCTGGGGGGCTGGCTCGGACAGGCCGGTGGCGGGGTCGAGCTGCTTGGCCTTGGCCAGCCGACTAATCAGTTCTTCGCTGGGTTGGTCCGGTCCCGGACCACTAAAAGCCTTCTGCCATTGGAGGCTGCCATCCCAGGGCGGCAAGGGAGCCGGCGGCAGCGGCACGATTTGGTCTATGTTGGTTATCTCCGGCTGTCGCTGGGCATTGGCGCGGAGGAGTTCTTCGATCTTCTGGTAGCGGCGGCTGCGTTCCGGGTCCCGAGCCAGCCCCATGGAAAACAAACTGTCGTAGGGAGGTGGGTTGAAACTGTTCCTCAGGAAGTAAGCGGCGGCCGGATCGCCAGCCTTGACCCCCAGCTGGAAGATTTGCAAGGCTGCTTGGTAGTCTCTGGCCTGCCTCAAGTGACGTCCGGCGATCCTGACCGCCTGCGCCAGCCCCTGCTCTGCCGCACAGCGGTACATTTGATGCGCGAGTTCAGGGGCCTCACCTGCTGCCGTCAACACATTGGCGACATGAAACAGCGCCTCAGGCGAGCCCAGATCGGCTGCCTTGCGGAAAGCGCGCAGCGTCTGCTCTCGGTCGCTTTGGAGCATTTCCTTGCTGCGGATGCGGTTGCCGCCGCGAGCGTAGTTGTAAGAGGCGAAGTTGTAGTATCCGGGAGCCAGGTTTTGATCCACCAATTGCTGGTTGAGCGCTATGGCCTCGCGCAGGCCGCTGCGGGCGGGGTTGATGGCGAAGTAGCCGCTGAGCAAATGGTTTTGCAAATTGATATTGGCCTGGACATGGCCGTGGGCGGCGGCGATGCGGTATAGCCGCAGTGCTTGCCGCGCAACCGCCGGATCGAGCGTTTGTGCGGCGCCTTGCAGCAGGTGCCGGGCGTACAGGAACAAGTGTTCGGCTTCCGGCATGGGCTCGGGCAGCCGCTGATGGATGCAGCGGAATGCGGACGTCGTCAACAGCGGGGCGTTGGCTTTGGAAGGTTTGCGTGGGCGTTTAGCCGCGACGGGCGGCGGCTCGCGATAGGAGGTGACGGCCAGGCCACGGGCCTCGGCAAGTTGCTGGATCAGTGCTTCGCTGGGCTGAGCCGGCCCGGGACCGCGCCAGGCTTTCAACCATTGGAAGCCGCCGTCCCAGGGCGGCAAGGGGGCCGGCG
>NZ_JAYSGF010000050.1:0-31636 GCF_041912965.1 Chromobacterium sp.
GCCTGTGGTCGGCCATCGGCCTGCCCATCATGCTCTACCTGGGCGAGGAGAACTTCACCGAACTCCTCAACGGCGCCCACATCATGGACCAGCATTTCAGAAACGCGCCGTTCGAGCAGAACATGCCGGTGCTGCTGGCCATGATCGGGGTCTGGTACATCAATTACTACGGCGGCGGCAGCCATGTGATCGCGCCTTACGATCAATACCTGCACCGTCTGCCGGCCTTCATCCAGCAGCTGGACATGGAGTCCAACGGCAAGCAGGTGATGCTGGACGGCCAGCCGGTGAATTTCGAGACCGCGCCCATCATCTGGGGCGAGACCGGCATCAACGGTCAGCACGCCTTCTTCCAGCTCTTGCACCAGGGCACCCATATCTCGCCCATCGACCTGATCGCCTCGGTGCAGAACTGCTCCAGCCTGCCCGGCCATCATGAAATCCTGCTGGCCAATGTGTTCGCCCAGGCCGAGGCCTTCATGCGCGGCAAGACCGCCGACGAGGTGCGCGCCGAGCTGAAGGAGCAGGGATTCAAGGGCGAGGCGCTGGAAGCGCTGGTGCCGCACAAGGTGTTTGGCGGCAACCGCCCCACCAACACCCTGCTGATGAGCCGTTTGAACCCGCGCAACCTGGGCTCGCTGGTGGCGCTGTACGAGCACAAGATCTTCGTCCAGGGCGTGATCTGGCACATCAACAGCTTCGACCAATGGGGCGTGGAGCTGGGCAAGCAACTGGCCAAGACCATACACGCGGAGCTGATAGGCAAGCTCAAGAACGCCGAGCATGATAGCTCCACCCGTCGCTTGATCGAGCTGTACCGGCAAGCGAACCGCTGAGCTCGCTCAGCGCCGGACAAGTCAGGGGGATGCGGCACCGCATCCCCCTGACCGTTTGCGCTGGCATTCGGCGCCGACATCGTTAAACTCTTCATTAAATGCCGGCTTCAGCCGGCATTGCCTTGTCCGCCTCCCGGCGTGTCCCGCTTTCCTGTCCGCCCCGGCTTGCGCCGGCGCGGCGCATCAACCCGGAACCCTGTCATGGAAAAGATGGTGCAGTACGAAGTCCATTCCTTTATCAGCTTCACCCTGGCGATCATGCTGCTGTTCATCGGCAAGGCGCTGACCCTGCGTTATGAAGTCCTGCGTCGCTACAGCATTCCCGAACCGGTGATAGGCGGCTTCGCCTGCGCGGCGGTGGTCGCCTTGCTGTATTTCGCGTTCGATGTGCGACTGAGTTTCGATCTGCAGATCCGCGATTACCTGCTGCTGTATTTCTTCGCCGCGCTGGGCCTGAAGTCGGACCTGGCCTCCTTGCGGCGCGGCGGCAAGCCCTTGGCCATTCTGCTGGCGCTGGCCAGCGTCTTCATCGTGTTGCAGAACCTGCTGGGCATGGGAATGGCCGCCGGTTTCGGCCTGAACCCCAAGGCCGGGCTGATGGTGGGTTCGGTGGCGCTGACCGGCGGCGTCGGCACCACGCTGGCGTGGGCGCCTATCTTCAGCCAGTCGCTGGGCATAGGCAATGCGCTGGAACTGGGCATCGCCAGCAATACCGTCGGCCTGATCGCCGCCTGCGTGATCGGCGGTCCGCTGGCCCACCACCTGATCCGGCGCCACCGGCTGACCCCGTCCGCCGATACCGCGCTGGAAGTGGGCACGGTCTATGCGCAGAACCATGCGACGCTGTGCTACTACGATGTGCTGTGGGTATGGATGTGGCTGAACCTGGCGCTGATGCTGGGCTATGGTTTCAATCTGGGCTTCGTCGCCGCCGGCGTGACGCTGCCGCCCTTTGTCAGTTGCCTGATCGCCGGCATCCTGATCCGCAACCTGGGCATGTGGCTGCTGGCCAAACGCGGCCAGAGCACGGAACCGGCCTCGGGGCTCAGCCTGGCGCTGATCTCCGATATCTGTCTGGGCATGTTCCTGACCATGGCGCTGATGGGCATGCAGCTGTGGGAGCTGCAAGGCTCGGTCTTGTTCGTGTTGAGCACGCTATGCCTGCAGGTGCTGCTGACCATAGGCTTCGCGTTGTGGGTGGTGTTCCGCTGCATGGGCGGCGATTACGAGGCCAGCGTGATTGCCGCCGGCTTCGGCGGCATCGGCCTGGGTTCCACCGCCACCGCCATCGTCAATATGAGCGCGGTGACGCAGCGTTACGGCGCCGCGCATCTCGCTTTCCTGATCGTGCCGCTGGTGTGCGGCTTCTTCATCGACATCGTCAACGCGTTGATCATCGGCGCGATGGCCGGGGTGTGAGCCGGCGCCGCGCGGCCGGGCCTGTCGACCTGGCCGCGCGGCGGCAAGCCGCTTACTTGCTCACGACTTCCTGCTCCACCACCATGTCCAGCACCAAGCGGATGGACGAAGCGTCGGCCGGCGGGTTCTCCACCTTGAATTCCTTCAGGCGCAGACGGTAGGCGATGCCCGGCTCCGGCTTGAAGCCTTCGATCTCGCCGTAATGCAGCTGCCACGGCTGATCCTTGCTCTCGCGGATCTGCAGGCAGTGCATCGGCGCCACGCCGGTGCAGGGCTTGCGCTCGGCGGCCACGTAGACGAAGCGGGTGACGCCGCCTTCCAGCGAGGGCTGGCGCTCAAAGCTCAGCGTCTTGTCGCCGGCTTGCAGCATCAGCTTGTCGCCGTTCAACTGCACCGCGGGCTTGGCGGCCAGGAAGGTGGCCAGCGCGCGGTCGCGCTCCATCGCCTCCGGCGCGCACATCATCAGGGTGCTGGCCAGTTGCTTGCTGACCAGCTTGCCGTCTTCCAGCGACACCGGGCCGAACATGCCGTTGCAGCCGGCGCGGGCGGACACGCCGCCGTCCTTGAAGCTCAGCGTGATCGGGTGTTCGGCGGCGTCCTGTTTCCACTGGCCGTCCAGCGCGGTCAGCTTGGCGACGGGTTTATTCATGTCGGCTCCCTTGTCGGCTCCGCCCTGCGGGGTGGCGCAGGCGCTCAGGACGGCGGTGGTCAGGACGGCGAGCAATAGCGATTTTTTCATTATCGGTGTTCCGTGTTCATGGTCGGGGAGAAGATGCGCTTGGAGCGCCCGTCGTGCTCAATAGTTCAGCGCAGCTTGCTGACTTCCTCGCTGTAGACGATGCGTTCCAGCGTCCAGCGCGCGCCGGCCTCGACCGGCTTCAGCTTGATGTAGTAGCTGACGCCGGGCCGGGGCTGGAAACCGGCGATTTCGCCTTGCAGCGGCCGCCAGTCCTGATCGGCGCGTTCGCGCACCTGCAGGCAGCCGTCGCCGGCGTCCCCGCGGCAGGTCTTGCGTTCCGCCGCCACGTGCAGATAGGCGGGCGCGGCTGCCGGGTGGGCGTCCGGCGCCAGCCGCACGAAGCGGTATTCGGCTTGTTCCGACTTCAGCACCAAGTTCTGCGCGCGGCCGTCCGGCTGCAGGCGGAAGCGGTCGGAGAGGAAGGCGACGAAGTGCTGTTCCATCTCCATCAGCGGCGGCGCGCACAGCATGCGGGTGGTGGCCACCCGTGGCTTGCCCTTGGCGTCCAGGGTGCGCACATAGCGGTTGCAGCCGGCGAAGCCGGTCATTTTGCCGGGCTGGAAGGCCACGGTGGGCGCCTTGCCCGCGGGAGCGGGCTCCACCAATTGCCATTCGGTGCCCATCAGATTGGGCATGGCCAGCGCTGGCAGCGGCAGGGCCAGCGCGGCCAGCAGCCAGAGCGTCGGGTGCCGGGGGATGATGCCAGTGTTTTTCATCACCATACTCCGTGTATAAACAAAATCTAATATTTGTTTACAATACACCTGACAATTGTGCTTTGGGAAGCGCCGGCGGCGGAAAAAACCGCCACCGAAATAGACGGCAACAAAAAACCGCCCAAGCTTGCGGCATTGGGCGGTTGCGGATGTCTTCGGCATTATTCTCCGGCTTATAACTGCTCCACGCCCTTGAGCAGGTTCTCCACCACCTTCTTGGCGTCGCCGAACACCATCATGGTCTTGTCCATATAGAACAGCTCATTGTCCAGACCGGCGTAGCCGGCGTTCATCGAGCGTTTGACCACGATCACGCTGCGCGATTTGTGAGCGTCCAGGATGGGCATGCCGTAGATCGGGCTGGTCTTGTCCTTTTGCGCGGCCGGGTTGACCACATCGTTGGCGCCTATCACCAGCACCACGTCGGTGTTGGAGAAGTCGGAGTTGATTTCCTCCATCTCCTGCACCTGTTCGTAGGGCACTTCGGCCTCGGCCAGCAGCACGTTCATATGGCCTGGCATCCGGCCCGCCACCGGGTGGATGGCATAGCGCACATTGACGCCTTTCTGGTGCAGGATCTCGGCGAATTCCTGCAGCGCGTGCTGGGCGCGCGACACCGCCAGGCCGTAGCCGGGGACGATGATCACGCTGTCGGCGTTGGCCATCAGGAAGGCCGCGTCCTCGGCGGAGCCGGACTTGTGGCTCTTGGGACCGGCATTGTCCGCGCCGCCGCCCGCTGCCGCCTCGGCGCCAAAGCCGCCCAGCAGCACCGCGATGATGGAGCGGTTCATCGCCTTGCACATGATGTAGGACAGAATCGCGCCGGAGGCGCCGACGCAGGCGCCGGCGATGATCAGCACCGGATTGTTCAGCGTGAAGCCGATGCCGGCGGCCGCCCAGCCGGAGTAGGAGTTGAGCATGGACACCACCACCGGCATGTCGGCGCCGCCGATCGGGATGATCAGGGTCACGCCCAGCGCCAGCGCGATGGCGAGCATGGTCAGGAAGGCGGCCTGGCTGTCGCTGAGGAAGTAGACCACGCCGAAGCCGACCATGGCGATGGCCAACAGCAGATTGAGCAGATGCTGGCCCTTGAAGCTGATCGCCTTGGAGCCGAAGCGCCCGGACAGCTTGCCGTAGGCGATCACCGAGGCGGTGAAGGTGATCGCGCCGATGAAGGCGCCGATGAACAGCTCCACCTTTTGCACCTGGGTGTGCTCCACGCCGCTGTGGAAGATGGCCGCCACCGCGATCAGCACCGCGGACAGGCCCACCAGCGAGTGCATCGCCGCCACCAGTTCAGGCATGCCGGTCATCTGCACCGTCTTGGCCTTCCACGCGCCGATGGCGCCGCCGGCGACGATGGCGGACGCGATCAGCGCCAGCACCGGCTTGTCCATGATCAACAGCGTGGTGGCCACGGCGATGACCATGCCTATCATGCCGTAGAGGTTGCCGCGCAGCGCCGAGGCCGGGCTGGACAGGCCCTTGAGCGCCAGGATGAACAACACCGCGGCGATGAGATAAAGAATTGCGGACAGGTTTTCCATCTTGGTCCCTTATTTCTTCTTTTTCTTGAACATGTCCAGCATCCGCTGGGTGACCAGGAAGCCACCGAAGATATTGATGCTGGCGAGGAAGATGCCGATGGTGCCCAACACCGAGGTGAGGGTGATCTCGGAACCATTGATGTCCACCACCTGCAGCATGGCGCCGACGATGATGATGCCGGAAATGGCATTGGTCACCGCCATCAGCGGGGTGTGCAGCGCCGGGGTGACGTTCCAGACCACGTGGTAGCCGACGAAGACGGCCAGCACGAACACGGTGAGGCTGGTGATGAAGGGATCTACCATTTTGTTCTCCTTAATCCGCCGCGGGGAAGCGGACCTGGCCGTCGTGGGTCACCAGCGTGGCGGACAGCAGCTCGTCTTCCAGGTTCAGGTTCAGGCCTTCCGGCGTCAGCAGCAGGCCGAGGAAGGTCAGCAGGTTCTTGGCGTACAGGCTGGAGGCGTCCGCCGCCAGCAGGCCGGGCAGGTTGATCTGGCCGACGACGGTGACGCCGTGTTCCAGGCGCACGGTTTCGCCGGGGCGGGTCAGCGCGCAGTTGCCGCCGGTTTCCGCCGCCAGGTCCACGATCACCGAACCCGGCTTCATCGCCGCCACCACCTCGGCCGACAGCAGCTTGGGCGCCGGCTTGCCGGGGATCAGCGCGGTGGTGATCACGATGTCGGCCGCCTTGGCGTGCTTGGCCACCAGCTCGCCCTGGCGCTGGCGGTAGCTCTCGGACATTTCCTTGGCGTAGACGCCGCTATTCGCCATTTTTTCTTCCTCGCTCATCGGCACTTCGATGAACTTGGCGCCCAGCGATTCCACCTGCTCCTTGGTGGCCGGCCGCACGTCGAAGGCCTCCACCACCGCGCCCAGGCGCTTGGCGGTGGCGATGGCTTGCAGGCCAGCCACGCCCACGCCCAGGATCAGCACCCGCGCCGGCTTCACCGTGCCGGCCGCGGTCATCAGCATGGGCATGAAGCGCGGGTAATGCTGGGTGGCCAGCAGCACCGCGCGGTAGCCGGCGATATTGTTCTGGCTGGAGAGCACGTCCATGCTCTGCGCGCGGGTGCTGCGCGGCAGGAGCTCCAGCGCGTAGGCGGAAATGCGCTTGGCCGCCAGCGCCGGCAGGCTGTGGTTGTGATAGGGGTTGAGCTGGCCGATCAGGCTGGCGCCGTCCTTCAGCGCGGCGATGCCGTCCTCGTCCAGCGGGCGCACCGTCAGCACGATGTCGGCCTGGGCCAGCGCCGCGGCGCGGTCCGCCGCGATGGCGGCTCCGGCTTCCTGGTAGGCCGCGTCCGGCAACGCGGCGGCGAGTCCGGCGCCGCGCTCGATGGTGACGGCATGGCCGCCGGCAACGAGCTTCTTCACCGTTTCCGGCGTAGCGGCCACGCGGTGTTCACCGGCCAGCCTCTCGGCTGGGATAGCGATATGCATGGTCTTCCTTTCCTGCGATTAGATAACAAAGATTCCAGATAGCGAACGCCCGTGCGGTGCAAAATCGAACGATCGTTTGAATTCAATTAAAGGCATGCGGAATTTGCCCGCGCAACACTTATATTGCCGACCATATACCGTCAGACAATTTCGACGGAGAAAGGGCCGGATGCTAGCAAAACCCTACAGCAGCGATGTGACGTGAATCAGACAGAGGCCAGTCAGCGGCTGTTGGTGCGGAAAAGCGGGAGAAAGACGGTGAAGCGGCCGTTGGCGGGCAGGTGGAGCAAGGCGCGGAGGCGGGTACGGCCGGTCGACGCGCATATGCTGCCGGCAAGGCTTATGCAGGACACTAGCGTTGATGGCGCGGCTTGTAAAGCTGCGACAAGCGCCAGTTGCCAGCCCGATCGCGTGGCCGGGCGGGGGGCCGCCGGCTGTTGCGCGCGCGCGACGGCGGCTAGGATTGGGGCTTCTGGGCTTGGGCCAGCAAGCGCGCCACGGTGCCGTCCTGCAACATGGAGCGCAGCGCCCGGGCGATGCGGCGCTTGTGGGTGTAGCGCTGGGAATGGATGGCCAGGCCGATGCGGCGCGGTTCCGGCGAATACAGCAGCAGCGGCGCGCGCTTCACGTGGCTGTGGAATTCGGCGTCGGCGGCCAGCTCGGCGGTCTGGCGCTCGTCGGCGATCAAGGCGTCGATGCGGCCGGCCTTGAGCTTGCGGAAATTGGAATCCAGCGACGGCGCCGGCTCGCGCCGCAAGCGCAGATCGCCGTCGAACTCATCCTGATAACGCACGCCTTCCACCACGCCGATCAGGAAGGGGTAGAGCTGGCGGTAGCTGTGTAGCGGTCGCGGATCGTCGGAGCGTTGATACAGTGCCAGCCGGCTGCCGGTGGCGAAGGAGGGGTCGATGAAGTCGATGAACTCGCGACGTCCGGCGGTGTTCTTCACCCCGATCACCACGTCGGCCTTGCCCTGGCGCATGTACTGCAGGCAGCGCGCCAGCGGGCAGGGCAGGAAGGCCAGCCGCAATTTGGCGCGCCTGGCCACCTCGCGCATCAGCTCGGTGTAAGGGCCTTGCGGCTCGCCATGGGCGTCCATGGTCTTCCAGGGCGGGAACAGATTGTAGGCAAACACCAGCGGCGGCTCCCCCGCCGCCGCGCATCGCAGGCTGGCCAACAGGCAGGCCAGCGCCAAAAGGGACTTGAGTTTCACAATGTTGGACAGGTGTGAACAGGCGTCGGCGGCCCCGTGCCACCAACTGCAGCCGGCTGCCCATTATCGGACGGCGGCGTCTGGCGCGGGAGAAAATTTCGCCTGCGCTGGAAAAAAACCATGAAAATAATATGGTATTGGAAATGTCCGCGTCAGCCACCTGTCCGCTTTGGCGGGCGCGGCGCTCAGCGCACCACCAGCGTTTTCACCCGCCAGGCCAGCTTGGCGTCGATGTCGGCGGTCTGCAGTTCGCGGAAATCATTGAGCGGATACATCATCCACGGGCTGAAGCCCATCTCCTCCAGCGGGCGGCCATTGATGCGCAGCGCCAGGATGGGCTGGTAGCGGCTCTGGTCTCCGGGTGGAATCACCACCTTGTATTGATCCTCGGTCACCAGTTCCACCGGCCGTCCGGCCGCGCCGACCACGCGCAGGATGGCGGAGAGGGTGGGACCGGAAAACGCCGATTTGGGCGTCCAGGTGGTCTTGGTCTGGATGGTGCGCTGCTGCAGGCGCTCAAGTTCTGCCTTGCTGAAGTGGTACTCGCCGGCGCGGGTCTGATTGGACACCTTGATCTGGCCGGTGACCACCAGCGCCGGCGGCGTGCCGGCCAGCGCGAAGGCGGAGCAGCTCAAGGACAGGGCGGCGGCGAGCGGCAATATGGATTTCATGGGCGGGCTCCAATAGCGTGAGAAATGTCGATGAAGATGACATTTTAACGGCATGAATCCATTGTCATGCTTGCCGCAACGCAATGAAAGCACCCGCCGTCGCGATGCTGGCCCTGCGCCAATATGATGTCGCCATCAGTCGTCAAATGAATAATCTGCATTTATATTATTCAAACAAGTTATTACTTTGCTTGGTATTGTTTTGAATAAGATTGCTATTGTTGCCGTTTGCATATTATTTTAAGGTTGGCGCTATTTATATAAAACCATGTCGCCAATTCTGGATATTAATATATTTACTCTAGAATAACTGTCCAATAGGGCAGTCAATTCAAGCCGCAAGCCTGTCTATAATCTCGCCCCTTCTAAGAGCCTGTTCAAAGTCTCGCGAGCAAGAGCGAGACAAGGCGAAAACCGCTGAGAAAGCGGAATGTACACACGGTACATGAGCATTTCGAAGTCGTTTTCAACGCCGTATCGCCGAAGCACAGCAGACTATGAACAGGTTCTAAGCAAGCCGATGTCATTATTCGGCCCTGCATGATCACCGAAACAAAAGCCGCGCTGTTCTCTGTTCCCGCGTTGTTTTTTATTGTCGGTTTTAAATGGCTCGTATTTTTTATAGAGCCGCCCTTAAATCACCTTGATATTTTATGAGTCAAAACGCAATTCAATCCCTGTTGCCTATTTCTCGGGGCCGGGCGCTAGGCTTTTGCCTATTGCTGGCCGCTTTTGAACTGCTGACGTATATCGGCAGCGATATGGTGATGCCGGCCATGCTGCAAGTCGTCGCCGACTTGAACGCCGACGCCCGTCACGTGCCCACCGCGCTCAACGCCTATCTGTTGGGCGGCGTGGCCTTGCAATGGCTGATCGGGCCGCTGTCCGACCGCTATGGCCGCAAACCGCTGCTGGTGGCCGGCGCCGTCGGCTTCGCCCTGGCCTGCCTGGCCGCCGTCGGCAGCCGCGACATCGAGCTGTTCAATCTGCTGCGCTTCATCCAGGGCCTGTCGCTGGGCTTCGTGATGGTGGTCAGCTACCCGGCGCTGCAAGAAGCGTTTCCGGAAAAAGACGCGGTGCGGCTGATGGCCTTGCTGGCCAATATCGCGCTGCTGTCGCCGCTGGTCGGCCCGCTGCTCGGCAGCCTGTTGCTGGGCCTGCTGCCCTGGCGCGGCCTGTTCGCGCTGATCGGCGCGCTGGCGGCCTTGGTGGCCGTCGGCCTATGGCGCTGGATGCCGGAAACCCTGGGCGTGGAGCGGCGCGACGGCAGCCGGCTGGCGGCGAGCCCGCTGCGCCTGGGCCGCAGCGCGCGTCAGTACGCGGCTTTGCTGCGCAACGCCCCCTTCATGCACGGCAGCGTGGCGCTGGGCCTGCTGTCCATTCCGCTGGTGGGCTGGATTGGCCTGTCCCCGCTGCTGCTGATGCGTGGTCTGGGCTTGTCCGGCATTGAATACGGCCTGTGGCAGCTGCCGGTGTTCGGCGGCCTGATCGCCGGCAATCTGACCTTGAACCGGCTGGCGGCGCGCCTGGAACTGGAACGGGTGCTGCGGCTGGCGCTGTGGCCCTTGTTCGGCGGCCTGGCGGCGCTGCTGGCGCTGACTTGGTCCAGCGGCGCGCTGCCGGCGTTGGCGGCGGGCCTGACCTTGTACGCCTTCGGCCTGGGCCTGGGCCACGCCACCTTGTACCGCTTCACCCTCTATGCCAGCGACAGCGGCAAGGGCGCGGTGGCGGCGATGCTGGGCATGATCTCCACCGCCTTGCTCGGCCTGGGTTGCAGCGCGCTGGCCTGGCTGGGCGCCGGCGCCGGCCTGCAAGCCTTCGCCGGCTGGGCCGCGCTGGGCGCCGGCCTGGCGGCGTGGCCGCTGTGGCGCTTGCTCAAGCAGCGCGCTTACGCGCTGCAAGCGGCTTGAATCCCCTTCCCATTTCCGGAGCTTCTCCATGCTGAACCACGTCGACGCGCTGTGCGCGCTGGAACACCCCTATCGCGCCGATGCCGATGGCGACCGTCTGTTCGACGCCGCCATGCGCGAGCTGAGCCATTACCACTGCGAACACACGCCCGGCTATCGCCGCTGGCTGCAGGCCAACGGCCTGGACGCCGCCGCGCTGGACGGTCTGGACGATTGGTCGCGGCTGCCGCCGCTGTTCGCCAACTACTTCAAGCGCCAACTGGTGGTGAGCGCCGCCGGCCAGGACGCGCTGGAGCTGACCTCCTCCGGCACCACCGGCCAGAAAAGCCGCATGCGCTACGACGCGCGAAGCCTGGGCGCGGCGCAAAGCATGGTGGACCGCATCTTCCGCCATTACGGCTGGGACACACCGCAACAGCCGTGCAACTACCTGCTGCTCAGCTACGAGCCGGCCGGCGCCATCACCCTGGGCACCGCCTACACCGATCAGTTCCTGTGCAAGTACGCGCCGGTGAACCAGGCCTGTTACGCCTTGCGCCACAACGGCCACGGCAATGAGTTCGATCCCTTCGGCGTGATCCGCGCCTTGCAGGACTTCGCCGAACAAGGCCTGCCGGTGCGCATGCTGGGCTTCCCCGCCTTCCTGTGGTTTGCGCTGGAACGGATGCGGGAACTGGGCCTGCCGCCGCTGCAACTGCACCCGGAATCGCTGGTGTTCCTGGGCGGCGGCTGGAAAACCCACGCCGACCGCGCCATCCCCAAGGCCGAACTGTATCGGCGGCTGGGCGAGCAACTGGGCATCCCGGACGCGCGCTGCCGCGACGGCTACGGCGCGGTGGAGCACCCGGTGCCTTACGTGGAATGTGAACGCCATCGCTTCCACCTGCCCAGCTACGCCCGCGCGGTGATCCGCGACACCGCCAGCCTGCGGCCGCAGCCTTACGGTGCCGCCGGCTTCCTCAATCTGCTGTCGCCCTATATCACCTCCAGCCCGGCGCACAGCATCGTGATGGGCGATCTGGCCGTGCTGCATCCGGCCGCGAGCTGCGGCTGCGGCCTGGCCACCGACTGGTTCGAACTGCTGGGCCGCGCCGGCACCAGCAAGAGCCGCAGCTGCGCGGTGGCCGCCTCCGAATTGATCAAGGAATCCTGATATGTATCTATTGAACGGAACACTGAACGCCGCCGTGGACGCCGCCGCCGCGCTGGCGCAATTGCAAGCGGGCCTGCCGGCCGCGCTGGCCCGGCCGCCGGCCTTGGACGCGGTGCTGGATTGCGCCGAGCGCTTCGCCGCCGCCTTGCCGCAAAGAGCGGAGGCGCTGGGTCTGGACGCCGCCGCCGTCGACGCGCTGCAAGGTTTTTGCCGGCGCGAGGCGCTGCAAGCCAAGGTCGGCCGCGAACTGGGCGAACAGGCCTTCTCGCTGCGCCGCTTCGACTACCGCCAGCCGCGCTTCGAAAGCTGGCGGCCGCTGGGCCTGGTGGCCCACATCACCCCGGCCAACGCGCCGCTGCTGCCCTTCATGGCGGTGCTGGAAAGCCTGCTGGCCGGCAACGTCAACTGGCTGCGTCCCAGCGGCAGCGACCAGGGCCGCTGCGCGCGGCTGCTGGCCGATTTTCTGAGCCACGACGCCGCCGGCGATCTGGCCGCCCACGTGGCGGTACTGCCGCTGGCCACCGACCAACTGGCCGGCCTGCTGGCCCGCGCCGACGCGGTGTCCGCCTGGGGCGGCGACGCCGCGCTGGAAGCGATTCGCCGCCAAGTGCCGGCCGGCTGCCGCTGGATACCCTGGGGCCACCGCATCAGCTTCGCCTACCTGGACCCGGCCGCGGCGACGGAGGCCGATTACGACGCGCTGGCCGACGACGTCTGCCGTTTTGATCAGCAAGCCTGCTCCAGCCCGCAATGCCTGCTGGTGGACAGCGCGGATGAAGCCACATTGCGCGGCGCGGCCCAGGCCATGGCCGCCGCGCTGGCGCGGCGCGCGCCGGCCTGGCCGGCCTTGCAGCCGGACGTGCAGGAAGCGGCGGAAATCTCCAGCCAGCTGGCCATGTTGCGGCTGGACCAGTCTTTCGCCGGCGTGGTCGGCGCGGTGGAGCAGGGCGAGGGCTGGCGCGTGGCCTGGGCGCAGCGCCAGGAACTGGCGGCCTCGCCGCTGTTCCGCACCCTGCAACTGCGGCCGGCGCCGCGCGCGCGGCTGGTGGAACTGCTGCTGCCCTGGCGCACCCATTTGCAAAGCTGCGGCCTGATCGCCGCGCCGGAGCAAGTGCCGGCGCTCAGCCGCCTGCTGCTGGACGCCGGCGTCGGCCGGCTGTGCCCGGTGGGGACGATGCACGACGGCTACGCCGGCGAGCCGCACGACGGCGTTTACGCGCTGAGCCGGCTGACGCGGCGGGTGTCGGTCAGCCTGCGCGATGGTCAACTGCCCGGCCACGCGACGCTGGACGCCCCGCCGCCGCCGCCGGCTGGCCTGGACGCGCTGCCGGTGATGGACAAAGCGGCCTTCCAGCAAGCCGAAATGGGGCCGGCCGCCCAGCTGTTCTTCCGCAGCGGCGGCAGCAGCGGCGAACCCAAGCTGGCCGGCTTCAGCTACCGCGACTACCACCGCCAGATGCAGGCGGCGGCGGACGGCCTGCTCGCCGCCGGCCTGGACCCGGCGCATGACCGGGTGATGAATCTGCTCTACGGCGGCAATCTCTACGGCGGCATGCTCAGCTTCTACACCATCCTGGACAAGCTGGGCGCGGCGCAATACCCGATGGGCGGCCCGGTGGACGACGACTTCAGCCAGATCGCCCACTTCATCGTGTCCCAAGGCGTCAACACCCTGGTGGGGATGCCGGGCACCTTGCAGCGGCTGTTCGAATGCGAGGAAACCGCGCTGCGCGCCTACGGCGGCGTGCGCAAGCTGTTCTGCGGCGGCGAACACATCAGTGACGGCCAACGCCAGTTCCTGGCCGGCTTTGGCGTGGAGCTGATCCGCTCCGCGATGTACGGATCGGTGGACGCAGGCCCGCTGGGCCACGCCTGCGGCCACGGCCGCGACGGCGAATTCCATTTATTGGCCGATATCCAGTGGCTGGAAATCCTGGAGCAGGACAGCGACCGCCCGGCCGCGCCCGGCGCCGTTGGCCGCCTGGCCTTCACCTCGCTGGCGCGGGAAGGCCAGCGCGTGCGGCGCTACGACCTGGGCGATCTGGGACGCTGGCTGCCCGGCCGCTGCGGCTGTGGCCTGCCGGCGCCGCGCTTCCAGCTCACCGGCCGCCACGGCGCGCTGCTGCGCGCCGGCACCATCTTCGTCAATCCAATCGAGCTGTCCGCGCCGCTGGGCCTGGCTTTGCAATGGCTGGTGGACCACGCCGCCAACGGCTGCGACCGCATCCGGGTGCTGGCCGACGGCGACGCCGCGCAGGTGCGCGCCCGCCTGCTGCAACACCCGATGCTGAACGAGGTGGTCAGCGGCGGCCTGCTGCAGCTGGAGGTGATCGCCACCCCGGCCAGCCAGTTCCAGCGCCATCCGCAAAGCGGCAAGACCCCGCTGGTGTTGGACCTGCGCCGCAACACGGAGCCGGCGCGATGAAGGCCGCCACGGAGGCCGGGCTGCGCCGGCTGGTGGAACACGCTCGCGCCCACGCGCCGTTTTTCACCGCGCTGTACCGCGAGCTGCCGGCGGACTGGACGCTGAGCGATCTGCCGCTGATCGAGCCGGCGGACTACTGGCGCCAATGCCAGCCGCTGGAAGACTGGCCGGTGCTGAGCGGCCCGCTGGCGGACGGCCATGTGTTCAAGACCGGCGGCTCCACCAGCGAGGGCAAGCTGTCGGTGTTCCGCCGCGACGAATGGCAGGCCTTCGTGCGCGTCTTCGGCCAGGGCCTGGGCCGGCAACTGCTGCCCGGCGACCGCGTCGCCAACTTGTTCTTCGCCGGCGATCTCTACACCAGCTTGCTGTTCATCCACGGCGCGCTGTCGCACTCGCCGGCGCCGGTGGTGGAGTTTCCGTTCACCTGCAATGTCGAGGACGCGGCGCTGGCCGACGCCATCGACACGCTGGACATCAATGTGCTGGCCGGCGTGCCGGTGCAACTGGTGCGCTTCGCCAGCTGGCTGCAACAGGCCGGCCGCGCGCTGACCGGCGTGCGCTGCCTGCTTTACGGCGGCGAAAGCCTGTTCGCCGAGCAACTGGCCCTGCTGGGCCGGGTGTTTCCCAATGCCCGCATCGGCTCCATAGGCTGCGCCAGCGTCGATGCCGGCCTGATCGGCGCCGCCGGGCCGGATTGCGCCCAGGGCGAGCACCGCGTGTTCGACGCCGACACCATCGTCGAAATCATCGACGAGGCCAGCGGCCTGCCGATCACGGAGCCGGACCGCAAAGGCCTGCTGGTGGTCAGCAATTTGCAACGGCGGCTGATGCCGGTGATCCGCTATCCCACCGGCGATCTGGCCTGCTGGCGCGAGCCGGCCGGGCGGCCGGAACGCAAGTTCGCGCTGCAAGGGCGCGCCAGCCGCGGCCACCGCGTGCGCGTCTGCACGCTGTCCTTGTTCCCGGACGAGCTGGACCCACTGCTGCGGGGGCAGGACGGGGTGCTGGCCTGGCAGCTGCTGGTGGGTCGCCGCGACGGTGTCGACACCCTCAGCCTGCGGGTGGCCAGCGAATACGCGCCGGCCCCGGCGGCGGAGCCGCTGCGCGAACGGCTGCTGACCGCGCAGCCGGCCTTGGCCGAACTCTGCCGCCAGGGCCTGCTGCGGCTGGACGTCGCTTATTGCGCGCCGGAGGCGATGCTCACCCATCCGCGTTCCGGCAAGCTGATGCGCGTGGTGGATCAGCGCGCTTACGAGGAGGTGGCGGCATGAGCATAGCCATCCGCGACTTCCAGGCCGACGACGCCGCCGGCGTTAGCGCCTTGTTCCGCGCCATCTACGGCGAACACTACGTCTATCCCGACGTGTATCTGCCGTCGATGATACGCCGCCACAACGCCGCCGGCCGCTGGCATTCCGCCGTCGCCGTGCGCGATGGCCGAGTGCTGGGCCACGCCGCGCTGTGGCGCGACCCGCATTGCCCGGGCAGCGCCGAGCTGGCGCTCAACGTGGTGCATCCGGACGCGCGTGGCCAGGGCCTGGCCACCGCGCTGGGCCGCCATCTGCGTGCCCAAGGCGTCGCCCTGGGACTGAGCATGCTCACCATCAAGCAAGTGTCGTCCCACGGCCAGAGCCAGCGCCTGGCCAAGACCCTGGGCTTCCACACCACCGGCCTGCTGCTGGACTACGTGGCCTCGCCGTTTGGCCAGCCGCAGCCGGAAAGCATCGTGCTGGGCTGCCTGCCGCTGCGAAGCCGGCCTATCCCCGCCTTGAACTGGCCGGCGGCGTGGCGGGAGTGGCTGACGCCGCTGAGCCGTGCCTTCGGCAGCATGCCGCCGCCGGCGCAGGGGCCGGCCGGCGGACTCAGCATCGCCAGCCATGGGCGGCGGCTGGAAGTGGGGCTGGAAGAGATCAGCGGCGGCCGGCTGCGGGAAGTGGCGGCCTTGCCGGCCGGGCGGCTGGTCTATGTCAGGCTGGCGCTGGGGCCGGACGCCCCGCGCGCGGCGGCGGCATTGCAACAGGCCGGCTTCGTTTGCGGCGGCCTGGTGCCCGGCCCGGACGGCAGCTGGCAGGCGCTGCTGCTGCGCGGACACGGCCGGCAGGAACTGGCGCTGAGCTGCCCCTTGGCCAATCGTCTGCATCAGTTGAGTCAGCAGGTGGCGGCCGTTGCCGCCTGAGAGCCTGTTCAAAGTCTGCTGCGCTTGGTGAAGCCTTGCACGGTGAGTACCAGCTCAAAGTGCTCATGTACCACTCGTACATTCCGCTTTTTCGCTCGTTTTCGCCTTGTCTCGCTCTTGCTCGCGAGACTTTGAACAGGCTCTGAGAACCTATACGATCTGCTGCGCGTCCTTGATTACCAGCGGTAACGCACACCGACCGTGCCGCCCAAGGCATAGCTGCCATTGCTGCCCAGCGCGTGGCGGTAGTTCAGCTCGGCGTAGGCGTCCACCGTGCGCTTGTTATTGCTCCAGTTGCCGCCGGCGCCCAGTTCCGCGCTGGTTTTCTGGGTATGAAACTGCAGCGGCGTATTGCTGAACAACACCAGGCTGTTGTCCTGAAAACTGTGGAGCAAATCCGCCTTGAGGTAGGCGTTCAAGCCGCGGCCCTCGTCTTCCGGCCTGGCGTAACGCCAGGCGACGCCCAGCCGGCCCATCAGGCTGTGATCGGAATTGGCCGGCTGGCTGTCGCCGTTGGAATCGGTGTAGCTGTTCAGCCGGTTGTTCTGCCACACCATTTGCCATTGCGGCACCATGCTCCAGTTGCGGTTGAGCGCGTATTGATAGCCGGTTTCCAGGCTTAACAAGCCGCCATTGCCATCCGGGCTGCCATTCACGCTGTCGGCGGCAAGCTCGGTGTCATAGTGAGTCCACTTTCCCAGCACGTCCAAGTAATAGCCATTATTGCCATACCAGGTGAGGGCAAGGCCCAGGCTGTTGCTATGGAGATCCGCCTGGCCACTGGCGCCGTCCTGCAAACTCATGCGACCTTCGCCATGGCTGGCGAAAGCGCTGCCTATCAAGGAGCCCTTGTCGCCGCGCCACAGCCGGCGATCCGCGCCGACTTCGACAAAATCGCCGCTCAGTCTATAGGCGGAGGCGAAGGAGAAGCCATTGCCGGCGATATTGCCCTCGGTGCGGCCCCAACGCCCGCCGGCTCGAGTCCAAATGGCCGGGCTGTCCGCCTCGTCCTGGCGTTGAGGCTGGTAACGGCGGTCGCCGACACGCTGCCACAGCGTGCCCAGCGTATCCAGCCCGAACTCGCTGAGCGCTAGCGGCAACATGGTTTGGATTTTGGCGATCGCAGCGAGGTCGCTGCTTTGCAGATACCAGTTCTGGCCATCGGCCTGCACCAATTGGTACTGGAAGGCGCCGGCGCTCAGCGGTGCGCCAAGTACGAAGGCGTTTTGCGCGGAATTGCCGGCATCCAGCACCTTGATGATTTCGATGCCGTCAGTCGCGCCGGTGCCGGTAAGGCTGCCCAGGCCGCCGGCTCTGCTGACGAAAACCCGCGTGGCGCCGCCGCTGCCAAGCGCGGTGCGATCCAGCACCAGCACATCGCTCAGGCTGGCCGCGCCGCCCTGGTTCAACACGGTATCCACGCGCAGCTGTCCGCCGTTCGAGGTATAGACGCCGCCGCCGGAAGTGCCCGCCGCATGGCTGCCGGTAATGACCAGCAAATCGCCCGCCACGGCTTGGCCGGCCCCGTTATCCACCCCCTGTAAAGTAATGACGCCGCTATTGGTGAAGTTGCTGACCCCGGTCAGCTGTCCCTGCACCACGCCATTGCCAGGCAGCAGGCTACCCGCGGTTTGCCATGCGCCGCTGTTGTTGACGCTTTGCGGATTGGACACCGCCAGCAGGCGTAGCACGCCGTTGGCGTTGTTATTGAAAACGCCGTTGATCTGCGCCACGGCCACGCTTTGCACGCCGGCCACATAATTGCGCAGGTCGAAGGACTGCGAGGAGTTGTTGTTGAAGGCGTTGCCGCTGCCCTGCAAGGTGACATAGCCGTAGAGGGTGCCGTCGTTATTGATGGTGACATTGCCGGTGCGGCCGTTGACGGCGAAGTCGCTGGCGCCCGTTAGCGTGGCGCCCGCATGGTTATTGACGACGGCGCTGCCGGCGTTGATGTCCACCACCGCGGAGGTGGTGCTCTGCGTGGTGGCGGTGGCGTAGTTGTCCACCGAGGCCTGGCTGGCGTTCGCCACCTGTAAGGCCACGCCGGAGAGGTCGCCGCTCAAGGGCACGGCGCCGGTGCCGGTGAGATTGGCGTTGGCGATCAGGGCGACGCTGCCGTTGGGAGAACTGCCACGCAGGGCGGTGACGCCAGTGACCGCGCTATTGGCGCTCACATTGATATTGCCGCCGGCGGCGATCGCATTGATGCCGTAGCCGTTCTGGCTGCTCAGCGCGCCATTGCCGACGATGGAGACATTGCCGCTGCCCACGGTCGAGCCCTGTACCGCGGTGCGCGTCGCATTGACGGTGTTGTTGATCTGCAGCTGCACGTTCGCGGTATTGCCGGCCCCGGTGATATTGGCCACGACCCCGCTGCGGCCCACGGCTTGCGCGCCGCCTATCGTGCCATTGGTGGTCAGATTGATGCCGCCGGTGCTGCCCTGCGACAAGATGGCCACGCCGGAGAAGGTGGTGCTGATGTCGGTGCCGGCCACGGTGTTCAGCGTGACACCGCTGGCGCTGACATTGTTGCCGGTAAAGAACAACGCCACGGCATTGGTGCCGTTGCTGGTGACATTGCCGACTGTCCCCTGCACGCCGCCGTTGGTGGCGCTGACGGTGATGGCGCCCCTGACCGGCGCTGTGCTGCTGTCGATGCTTACCTGGCCGCCGTTGCTGTTTATGTTTATCGCGTAGGTGCCGGTGCCGGAAGCGTTGAGCGCTCCCTTGCTGACGATGTTGACATTGCCGGTGCTGAAACTGTTCACCGAGATGGCGGAGTTGCCGGAGTCGATCAGGCCATTGTTCTGGATGGTGATGTTGCCGCCATTGCTGGTGCTGTTGATGCCGGAAGAGTTGCCCGACGACACCTTGCCGTTATTCACGATCAGGGTATCGCCCGAGACGCCGTTGCTGTGAGTGTCGATGCCGTTATTGCTTTGCACCTGAACCTGGCCATTTGCGGCGTTGGTGACATTGATGTTGCCGCCGCCCTCTGTCGTCGCGCCAAGGCCGGACTGACCGCTGGCGGTGACCGTCCCGCTATTGCTGATGGCGGCGGAACCGCTGCCGTTGTTCCACACCAGGAGGCCGCCTGGGGCATTGATGCTGGCGGCGTTGTTCAACTGGATATTTCCGCTATTGCTGACCGAGGTGGTGATCTGCACTGCGCCGTTATTCTGGCCACCGTTGGGGGTGGCGACGACTTGGCTGGCGGCGTCCAGGGTCAGGCTGACCGCGCCATTGGCGTTGTTGACTTGCAAGGCGGACTGCATGCTTGCCGACAAGGTGCTGCCCGTGACGGTGAGGGTGCTGGCGCCGCTTGGATTATTCAGATTGACGCTGCCAGCCAGATTCGCATTGAGGAAATCGATCTCGCCGATGCTGCTGCCATAGCTGAGGCTGCCGCTGAGGGCGCCGGTGCATGAGACGGTCGTGGTGCCGGTGCATGCGGCTTGGGCCCATTGGGGGGCGTAGAACACGGCGGCCACCAAGATGGGAATGGCTTTGGGCAGAGGGGAGAATCGCGGCGGAGCCTGGGGGGGAAAGCGTTGCTTCTGATGATTTTTTGCCATGGGAATGCCAACCATTGGTAAGTGAAGAAAACCGAGAACGGGGCTATGCGTCCCGGCTGTCCTCCCCTTGCTCAATGTCATGCGCTACCACATGACGGCTCATTGCCAGCAGCCTGTTCAACTTATCTCAAGTCCTCTGCGCCGGCTCAGCCGGGCTTCATCCTGGCGTCTCGGCATCAATGGGCCGGCGCGATCCCGCTTGCTCTCGCTGCTTCGCAAACCTGGCAAATCGCTCAAACCGATCCATGATTAAGGACGTGAGTGTCAGCAGGAATTGTGGTTTTGAAAGTGAACAATACAAAATGAATTAAAGGAATCGCTTGATTCGAACGAGCCATGAATATTTCTCTCCGTCACTTGCGCGCTTTTGTTGCCGTGGCCGAAGCCGCCAGTTTCACCACGGCCGCCCGCCAGCTATTCCTGACGCAGTCCACGCTGACCAAGACCATACGTGAATTGGAGCAGGAAATCGGCCTGACGCTGTTCGAGCGCACCACCCGCAAGGTGGCGCTGACCACGCAAGGCAATGCCTTCATGCCGGTTGCGCGCCGGCTGCTGAATGACTTTGAACTGCTGCTGTCCGATCTGCGCGAGAAATCCGCCGGCAGCAGCGGCAGCGTCTATGTGGCCAGCAGCCTGGCGTTTGCGTCCTGCGTGCTGCCCGAGGTGCTCAAGCGGTTGAAACAAGACTATCCGTGCATACACGTGCGCCTGCTGGACGACACCAGCGGCGGCGTGGTGCGCCGCATAGAGTCGGGCGAGGTGGACATCGGCATCGGCTCCTACGTGGGGGCGGCCGGCAATAAGCTGGACAAGCGCAAGCTGCTCTCCGCCCGGCTGGGGGTGATGTTTCCACCGGGATCGCAACTGCCGACGGGTCCGTTGAGCGGGCAGTCGCTGCGGGACCTGCCCCTGCTGCAGGACGAGGGCGACACCAGCATCATGGCCACGCTGGCACACAGCCTGCCCGGGCTGTGGCTGCAGGTGAACAGCAAGATCACCGTCACCAATCTGGACATCCAGTTCGCGCTGATCCGCGCCGGTGTCGGCGCCTGCGTGCTGTCGGCGCTGGCGGCATCGCATCCGACGGCGCGGGACCTGCCCTATCGCTTGCTGGAGGCCGTGGGGCTGCAACGCGACATCCACGTTTTCACGCGGCGCGGCGTGCCGTTGTCGCCGGCGGCCTTCACGTTTCTGCAGGTGCTGGAGGAGGTGCTGCCGGACATCGCTTTCCATCCCGGCGTGACGCTGGCGGTATGAGTGTGCCCGGGTCCAGGTCTCGCCAGCCGGCGTCGCTTAGAGCCTGTTCAAGGTCTGCTGCGCTTCATGAGGCGTGGCACGGTGAGTACCGCTTCGAAATGCTCATCTACCGCTTGTACATTCCGCTTTCTCAGCCGCAACGCCTTGTCTCGCCTTAGCTCGCGAAATCGTAAACAGGTTCTCAGCGGTTTTCGCCTTGTCTCGCTCTTGCTCGCGAGACTTTGAACCGGTTCTTATTGCGCGCAGCGCGCTTCCACCCTGTTATCCGCTTGCTGTATCGCAGACTTTGCCCGGGATGGGCAACTTCTTTTGCCCGCGATCGAGCGTCGACACGTTCGCCAGCGGCGGATCGGTGTTTTGAATGCGCGGCTGGGTCGTCTAGCCCTCCAAGCCGGCTGCGTCCCGCAGCAGCTCGCGGAGGAAGCGGCGGGTGTGGGCGCGCGCCGCCGGCAGATTGTAAAGCGTGTGCGGCGCATGCGGCAGGATGAGCAGCTTGGCGTGGGTGGCGTCGCGCAGCGCATGGCCGCTGTGGTCCAGCACCGGCAAGCCCCGGTTCAGCGGACTGTCCGCGCTGAAATAGGGATCGTGGCCGGAGAGGATATTGAGAATGGGGCAATCCGGCGCAAAGCCGTTGTCGGCACGGTCGACGAAATAATTATCCTCGCAGGGCCAGGAGTAAATCAGCCGGCCCAGGAACTCGGCGCCGCGCCAGCGGGCGACGGCCACCGCGCCCTCGCTGCTGCCGGCCAGGAACACCCGGCGGGCGTCCACCCAGGGCAGCCGCGGCAAGGCCGCCACCGCGGCGCGGATCTCATCCAGCCGCAGCCTGTGCACGGCTTCGTACACCTCGCGCGGAGCCGGGCTTTGGTAGCGCGGCCGCGCGGCGCGGGCAAGGCTGTCCGGCGCCAGCGTGGTCAGCCCCAATGCGCCGCTCAGCCAGCGCTGGTAGCTCCGGGTCTGCTCGTTCAGGCCGGACGAGCCGTGCAGGAACAGCAGCAGCGGGCCGGGCGGCAGGGCCGCCGGCTCCGGCAGCGCGGCCAACTGGCCAAACCAGATCGCGCCGCCGGCCAGTGGCAAGGACACCTCCGCTCGCGCCAACTCCGGCGGCCAGTCAGTCGGTGGCATTGGTTTGCGGGCACTCATCTGCAAAATCTCCAGAATCGATCCATGATTAAGAAGCCTCGCGCATTGCGCTTGCCCTGCGGCAAGACGACGCAGCCGAACCAGACCTAGCTTCTGCCATGGTATCGGCTGAGCGGCGTCGGGGAGACGATATTATTTTGTTTGAAAGTTATTGGTGTAAAATGAATTAACAAGCATGATTGATTCGAATAAGCCATGAACATTTCACTCCGCCACCTGCGCGCGTTCGCGGCCGTCGCCACCGCAGAGAGCTTCACCGCTGCGTCCCGCCAGTTATTCCTGACGCAGTCCACGCTGACCAAGACCATACGCGAATTAGAGCAGGAGATCGGCCTGACGCTGTTCGAGCGCACCACTCGCAAGGTGTCGCTGACCACGCAAGGCAATGCCTTCCTGCCGGTTGCGCGCCGGCTGCTGAATGATTTCGAACTGCTGTTGTCCGATCTGCGCGAGAAATCCGCCGGCAGCAGCGGCAGCGTCTACGTGGCCAGCGGCATGGCGTTTGCGTCCTGCGTGCTGCCCGAGGTGCTCAAGCGGCTGAAAAGAGACTACCCGTGCATCCATGTGCGTCTGCTGGACGACACCAGCGGCGGCGTGGTGCGCCGCATAGAGTCCGGCGAGGTGGACATCGGCATCGGCTCCTACGTGGGAGCGGTTGGCAACAAGCTGGACAAGCGCAAGCTGCTTTCCGCCCGGCTGGGGGTGATGTTTCCACCAGGCTCGCAACTGCCGACGGGGCCGTTGAGCGGGCAGTCGCTGCGGGACCTGCCCCTGATGCAGGACGAGAGCGACACCAGCATCATGTCCGCGTTGGAACAGTGTCTGCCTGAGTTGTGGCAGAAGGTGAACAGCAAGATCACCGTCACCAATCTGGACATCCAGTTCGCGCTGATCCGCGCCGGTGTTGGCGCCTGCGTGCTGTCGGCGCTGGCGGCATCGCATCCGACGGCGCAGGATCTGCCCTATCGCTTGCTGGATGTGGCGGGGCTGCAGCGCGAGATCCATATCTTCACGCGGCGTGGCGTGCCGCTGTCGCCGGCGGCCTTCACGTTTCTGCAGGTGCTGGAGGAGGTGCTGCCTAGCATCGCTTTCCATCCCGGTGTGACGCTGACGGTATGAGCTGGAAGTTCGTGGCGCCACCATTTCTTTATCAACGGGCCAAGCAAAAAGCCCAGCGTTGAGCCGGGCTTTTTGTTTTACAACACAAGGGCCTTACTTGCCGATGCAGAAGCGGCTGAAAATCACCCCCAGCAGATCGTCGGCGCTGAATTCGCCGGTGATCTCGGACAGCGCGTTCTGCGCCATGCGTAATTCCTCGGCGAAGATTTCCACCCGTTCCCAATCCATGTGCGCCAGCTCCAGGTGCTCGGCGGCGCGGCGGATGGCGTCCAGGTGGCGCTGGCGCGCCAGGAACACGCCTTCGCCGCCGCCGCTATAACCTATCATCTCCAGCAGCTTGGCCTTGAGCAGCTCCACGCCGGCGTGGGTGCGCGCGGACAGGCGCACCAGCGGGTGGCCGTCCTCATCGGCCAGGCCCGGCGCCTCGCCGGACAGGTCCACCTTGTTGAACACATGCACGAGCGGCAGCGCCGCCGGCAGCCGTTGCAGAATGGCCTGCACCTCACCGGTGAGACCGTCGCGGCTGTCCGCCAGCACCAGGGCCAGGTCCGCGCGCTCCACCGCCTGCCAGGTGCGTTCTATGCCTATCTTCTCCACCACGTCGTCGGTGTCGCGCAGGCCGGCGGTATCGATGATGTGCACCGGCACGCCGTCGATGACGATCTCCTCGCGCACGGTGTCGCGGGTGGTGCCGGCGATATCGGTCACGATGGCGATGTCGTCGCCGGCCAGCGCGTTCATCAGGCTGGATTTGCCGACATTGGGCTGGCCCACCAGCACCACGTGCATGCCCTCGCGCAGGATGGCGCCCTGCTTGGCGGTGGCCTGCACCTGTACCAGCCGGCCGCGCAGCCGTTCAAGCTTGCCCAGCGCGTCCGCCTGCTTGAGGAAGTCGATCTCCTCCTCCGGGAAGTCCAGCGTCGCCTCCACCAGCATGCGCAGGGTGATCAGCTCGTCCACCAGCACGTGGATTTCCTTGGAGAAGGCGCCCTTCAGCGATTTGAGCGCGCTCTTGGCCGCGGTTTCGCTGCTGGCGTCGATCAAGTCCGCCACGCTTTCCGCCTGGGCCAGGTCCAGCTTGTCGTTGAGGAAGGCGCGCTTGGTGAATTCGCCCGGTTCCGCCAGCCGCGCGCCCAGCTCCACGCAGCGCGCCAGCAGCATTTTCAGCACCACCGGCCCGCCGTGGCCCTGCAGCTCGATCACATCCTCGCCGGTGAAGCTGTTGGGACCGGGGAAGTAGAGCAGCAGGCCGTTGTCCAGCGGCTGGCCGTGGGCGTCGACGAAATCGGTGTACAGCGCGTAGCGCGGCTTGGGCGTCTTGCCGCCGCTGACGGCGGCGGCGAAGGGCAGCAAATCCTTGCCGGACACGCGGATCACGCCAACGCCGCCGCGGCCGGGAGCGGTGGCGATGGCGCAGATGGTGGCGGGGGTGTAGCTGAGGCTCATGGGCATTCCTTGGAATCTGGGCCGCGGCCCCCGCGCGGCGGGGTGTCGTGGCGAATACGCTTCAATTATCCAGCAAAAAACCCGGCCATGCGGCCGGGTTTGGGGTTCAGAGCGCGCCGGGCAATCAGGATTGCAGCGCGGCCTTGTTTTTCTTCTCTATGCTCTTGTTGATCTGCCACTGCTGGGCCATCGACAAGATGTTGTTGACCACGTAGTACAGCACCAGGCCGGACGGGAAGAAGAAGAACATCACCGAGAAGGCCACCGGCATGATCTTCATCATCTTGGCCTGCATCGGATCCGCCGGCGGCGGGTTCAGGAAGGTCTGCAGGAACATGGTGGCAGCCATGATCACCGGCAGCACATAGAACGGGTCCGGGCGGGCCAAGTCGGTGTACCACAGGATCCACGGCGCCTGGCGCAGCTCGACCGAAGCCAGCAGCGCCCAGTACAGGCCGATGAACACCGGGATCTGGATCAGCATGGGCAGGCAGCCGCCCAGCGGATTCACCTTCTCGGACTTGTACATCTCCATCACCGCCTGCTGGAACTTCATGCGGTCGTCGCCGTACTGCTCCTTCATGCGCTCAAGACGCGGCGCCAGCGCCTTCATCTTGGCCATGGAGCGGTAGGACGCGGCGGTCAGCGGGTAGAAGATGGCCTTCACGGTCAGCGTCAGCAGCACGATGGCCCAGCCCCAGTTCTGCACCAGCAGGTGCAGCTTGGTCAGCAGCCAGAACAGAGGGGAGGCGAAGATGTGGAAGATGCCGAAGTCCTTGGCGTATTCCATGCCATCGGCCAGCTTGCTGATCACATCGTACTCTTCCGGACCGGCGAACAGCGGCACCGACACGCTCAGGCTCTGGCCCGGGGCGATGGTGGCGTAATCCACCAGCGCGGCGGCAGAGTTCAGGCCGTTGCTCTGCTTCAGCTCAAAGCGGCAGGACTTGTCGTCCTTGCACACGCTGGCGCCGTCCAGCGGCTTCAGGATCCACGCGGACATGAAGTAGTGCTGGATCATCGCCACCCAGCCGTCGCTGCCGGTCTTGGCGTAATCGCCCTTGCCCTTGGCCAGATCATCGAAGCTCACCTTCTGGAATTTGTTTTCCGAGGTGTATACCGCCGGGCCGGTGAAGGTGTGGGCCAGGCGGCCTTCGCCTTCCGGGGTCTGGCTGTCGCGCAGCAGGCGGTAGTAAGCGGTGGCGGCCAGCGGCGCGGCGCCGCCGTTGGCGATGTCGTAACGCACGCCGATCTTGTAGCTGCCCTTGGTGAAGGTGTAGATCTTGCTGACCTTCACGCCATTGGCTTCCGGCGCGCTCAGCTTCACTTCCAGCTTGTCGCCGGAGAGCTCGTAGCTGGTTTTTTCCGCGGTGAACACGGTTTTGTGGGTGGGCAGCGCCGGATTGCTGGCGGCCACCAGGCCGGTTTGCGCCACATAGACGCGGCCGTTCTTGTCTGTCAGCAGATCAAGCGGCTTTTTGCTGTCCACGGCGGAATCGTGCTTCAACAGCGTCAGCTGGCGCAGATCGCCGCCCACGGTGTCGATTTCCGCCTTCAGCACATCGGTGTTCACCAGGATGCGCTGGCCGGAAGTCAGCTTGTTGGAATCCACTGGCTGGGCGTTATGGGACGCGCTGTTGGCGGCCTGCTGCTGCGTGGCGGCCTGCTTTTGCGCGGCCACCTGCTGCGGCGTCGGCTTGGGCGCGAAGAATTCCTGCCAACCTAGCAGGATGCCCAGGGACAGCACGATGAAGATTATGAGTCGCTTGGAATCCATCTCTCGATACCGGATTTAAGTTCAGGGAACTGGGTCGTAGCCGCTGCCGCCCCAAGGGTGGCAACGTCCGATGCGTTTGGCGGCCAGCCAGCCGCCCTTGAGTGCGCCATGCTTTCGCAACGCCTCGATCGCGTAGCTGGAACAGGTGGGCTGGAAGCGGCAACGCGGTGCCAGCCACGGGCTGATAGCCAGCTGATAAAAACGGATCAAGAGGACGAAGAGACGCGACATCGTGCCAGTTTAGCAAACAGAGAAGACAAAGCCGTGATCACTTCAGTTCGCTCGGCGCGAGTGAAAGGCACCTTGGCGCGGACCACGAAGTCCATGTCCGGCAGCGTTTGCCGGTTCAGGCGGAACCACTCGCGCACCGTGCGCTTGATGTAATTGCGACGCACGGCCCGCTTGTGGACCTTGCGGCCCACCACCAGGCCCAGCCGCGCATGACCCAACTCATTGGGGCGGGCCGACACCTGGAACGTAGCGTTGCTGCGCGACAAGCGCAAACTAAAAACGGATGAGAACTCATCCGTTTTTAATAGCCGGTGCGCACGGCGAAAGCGGTAAGCCGACAATGGCTTATACGGCCAGACGCTTGCGGCCTTTGGAACGGCGAGCGGCGATGACTGCGCGGCCGCCGCGAGTCTTCATGCGGACCAGAAAGCCGTGGGTACGCTTACGACGGGTATTGGAGGGCTGGTAAGTACGCTTCATGATTGGAATTCCTGTTTCGAAACGGAAATAAACGCGTGATTTGACAGGATAAACGCCGGTTTGTCAATGAGGAATTTTCTAAGCACCTGTGGATAACTTTGAGAAAAACCGTTAGAATGCCAAGGCTTACCGTTCCATGCCCGCTGCGCAATTATTGAACGCGCGCGCCGCCAGCCCCGCTGACGCCGCCCGCGTGGCCGCGCCGGGCGGGAACGCCGCCAGAGTACCACTGCCAAAATTCAGCACCTGACCACTGGCGCCACGCGCGCCCGCGCAAGCGCGGCGCGGCCTGGAGCCAGGAATTTTGCCAGCGGTTCTCGGGGCCCGCCCGGCCCGCCGCCTTGCGGCGTTTGGCTTGCCGGCTGGCCTTGAATCATGCCGAACACACGTCGTCCGCCCCGCGCGCGGGGCGCGGCGGCTTCTCCCGCCGCTTGGCCGTAACGCCGACAGCGGGTTTTTCGCTTTTACTTGCGTATATGTAATGACCGAACTGGATCAATTTTGGCCTGGCTGCCTGGCCCGCCTGGAGGCCGAACTGTCTTCGCAACAGTTCAATACCTGGATCAAGCCGCTATCGGCCGAAACCACGGAAGAAGGCATCGCGCTATTTGCGCCCAACCGCTTCATCATGCAGTTCATCAAGGACCGCTTCCTGGCGCGCATTGAAGAACTGGCGGTGGAACTGGTGGGCGAATGCCTGGTGGAACTGCGCCTGGGCGCGCCCGCCGGCCGTCCGGCCGCCGCGCCCGCGGTGATGCCGGCCAAAGCCAAGCCCACGCCCAGCACGCCGGCGCCCAGCGCGCCGTCCCAGGCCAAGCAGGCCGCGGTCAAGGCCATTGGCGGCAGCCACGAAAGCACCCGGCTCAACCCCTCGTTCACCTTCGACACCCTGGTGACCGGCAAGGGCAACCAGCTGGCGCGCGCCGCGGCCATGCAGATTGCGGAAAACCCGGGCGACCAGGCCTACAACCCGCTGTTTGTTTACGGCGGCGTGGGCCTGGGTAAGACCCACTTGATCCAGGCCATCGGCAACCATGTGTTCCAAAAGAACCCGCAAGCCAAGATCCGCTACATCCACGCCGAACGCTACGTGGCCGACATCATGCGCGCCTACCAGCACAAGGCCTTTGACGAATTCAAGCGCTACTACCACTCGCTGGACCTGCTGCTGATCGACGACATCCAGTTCTTCGCCGGCAAGAACCGCACCCAGGAAGAATTCTTCTACGCCTTCAACGCGCTGATCGAAGGCGGCAAGCAGGTCATCATGACCTGCGACAGCTACCCCAAGCAGATAGAAGGCATGGAAGAGCGGCTGATCTCCCGCTTCTCCTGGGGCCTGACCGTGGAAATCCAGCCGCCGGAGCTGGAAATGCGCGTGGCCATTCTGATGAAAAAGGCCGAGGCCGACAGCATCAAGCTGGACCACAACGTGGCCTTCTTCATTGCCCAGAACGTGCGCTCCAACGTGCGCGAACTGGAAGGCGCGCTCAAGCGCGTGGTGGCCTACGCCCGCTTCACCAATCAGAACATCTCGCTGGAACTGGTCAAGGAAGCGCTCAAAGACATCCTGGCCGCCGGCAACCGCCAGGTGACCGTGGACGCCATCCAGAAAACCGTGGCCGAGTACTACAAGATCAAGCTGTCCGACATGCACAGCAAAAAGCGCAGTCGCGACATCGCCCGGCCGCGCCAGGTGGCGATGGCGCTGGCCAAGGAACTGACCCAGCTGTCCCTGCCCAATATCGGCGACGCCTTTGGCGGCCGCGACCACACCACCGTGCTGCACGCGTGCAAGACCATTGCCGAAATGCGCGGCAACGACGCCGATATCGCCCACGATTACGACACGCTGCTGGCCATGCTGCGTAACTAAGACCATGAAGCCTAACTTGAACCGACTCACAAACACCCAACGGGAGCCCGCCCCATGCTGATCCTGCAAGCCGAACGCGATGCCCTGCTCAAGCCACTGCTGGCAGTCACCGGCATTGTCGAGCGTCGTCACACCCTGCCCATCCTGTCCAATGTGCTGATAGAGAAAAAGGGCGGACAAGTGGGCTTCCTGGCCACGGACCTGGAAATCCAGATCACCACCTCCAGCAGCGACGAATTGCCGGGCGAAGACTTCCGCCTGACCACCTCCGCCAAGAAGCTGCAGGACATCCTGCGCGCCATCCCGGGCAACGCCACCGTGACCCTGGAACAACTGGACGGCGGCCGCCTGACCCTGAAAGCCGGCAAGAGCCGCTTCAACCTGCAAACCCTGCCGGCAGACGACTTCCCGCTCTTGTCCGTGGGCAGCGCCAGCGACTCCAGCTTCAGCCTGAGCCAGCGCGAACTCAAGCGCCTGATCTCCCAGGTGCAATACGCGATGGCGGTGCAGGACATCCGCTACTACCTGAACGGCCTGCTGATGCAGACCGACGGCAACCAAGTGCGCCTGGTGGCCACCGACGGCCACCGACTGGCCTTTGCCAGCGCGGACGTGGAAGCCAACCTGCCCAAGTCCGAAGTGATCCTGCCGCGCAAGACCATCATCGAACTGTACAAGCTGCTGCAGGACATCGACGACCCGATCAATATCGAAGTGCTGGCCAACCAGGTGCGCTTCAGCTTTGGCTCCACCGTCATCATCAGCAAAGTGGTGGACGGCAAGTTCCCGGACTACAACCGCGTCATCCCGCTGGACAACGACAAGATCTTCCTGATTGAACGCCTGGAATTCCTGCACGCCCTGCAGCGCGCCGCCATCCTGGCCAACGAAAAATTCCGCGGCGTGCGCCTGGTGCTCAAGCCCGGCTCCATGTCCATTCTCTGCACCAACAGCGAGCAGGAAGAAGCGGAAGAAGAACTGGAAATCGCCTATCAGGGCGGCGAACTGGAAATCGGCTTCAACATCAACTACCTGATGGACGTGCTGACCAACCTGCCGGCGGACACCCTGCAACTGGCGTTTGGCGACTCCAACCGCAGCACCCTGGTGACCATCCCGGACGTCAGCAACTTCAAATACATCGTCATGCCCATGCGTATTTGACGACGGCGGCCACCCGGCAGCCCGCCGGCGGCGGAGGCCCAGCCCCCGCCCCGGCCGACGGATTTTCAGATTGACCGGCAGAGGCCGGCCGCGCGGCGCCAGGAGTCATTCCCGGCCCGCCCGGCCCCTCTCCATATAGAAAGCAGCAGATGAGCGAACAGGAATACGGCGCGGATAGCATCAAAGTCCTCAAAGGATTGGATGCGGTACGCAAACGCCCCGGCATGTATATTGGCGACACCTCGGACGGCACCGGCTTGCACCACATGGTGTTTGAAGTGCTGGACAACGCCATTGACGAAGCGCTGGCCGGCCATGCCGACACCATCAAGGTCATCATCAACCCCGACAACTCCATCACCGTGGAAGACAACGGCCGGGGCATCCCCACCGACATCCACCCGGAAGAAGGACGATCGGCGGCGGAAGTGATCATGACCATCCTGCACGCCGGCGGCAAATTCGACAGCAACAGCTACAAGATCTCCGGCGGCCTGCACGGCGTGGGCGTCTCCGTGGTGAACGCGCTGTCAGACTGGCTGAAACTGAAAATCTGGCGCGACGGCAAAGTCCATGAAATGGAATTCCGCCGCGGCGACGCCGTGGCCCCGCTCACCGTGACCGGCCACACCAACCACCGCGGCACGGAAGTGACCTTCCGCGCCAGCGAAGAAACCTTTGGCCTGGTGGAGTTTCACTTTGACATCCTGGCCAAGCGCATCCGCGAACTGTCCTTCCTCAACCAGGGCGTGGGCATCCAGCTGATAGACAAGCGCAGCGGCAAGGAAGAAAACTTCGCCTTCTCCGGCGGCGTGGCCGGCTTCGTGGAATACATGAACCGCAACAAGACCGTGCTGCACCCCAAGGTGTTCTACGGCATTGGCGAAAAAGACGGCATGAGCGTGGAAGTGGCGATGCAGTGGAACGACTCCTACCAGGAAAGCGTCCAGTGTTTCACCAACAACATCCCCCAGCGCGACGGCGGCACCCACATGACCGCGCTGCGCCAGGTGATGACCCGCACGCTGAACCAGTACATCGAAGAATCCGAAGTGGCCAAAAAGGCCAAGGTGGACACCTCCGGCGACGACATGCGCGAAGGCCTGACCTGCGTGCTGTCCGTCAAACTGCCGGACCCCAAGTTCTCCAGCCAGACCAAGGACAAACTGGTTTCCAGCGAAATTGGCCCGGTGGTCAATGAAGTGATCAGCGAAGCGCTGAAAACCTATCTGCTGGAACACCCCAACGACGCCAAGATCATCTGCGGCAAGATCGTGGAAGCCGCCCGCGCCCGCGAAGCCGCGCGCAAGGCCCGCGAA
>NZ_JAYSGF010000051.1:0-29623 GCF_041912965.1 Chromobacterium sp.
CTGCGTGCACTGCAAGACCTGCGACATCAAGGACCCGACCCAGAACATCGTCTGGACCGTGCCCGAGGGCGGCGGCGGCCCCAATTATCCCAATATGTAAGCGGGATGATTTGGCGAAACCCCGGAGCGTGCTCCGGGGTTTTTCTTGACAAGCCGGGCCGATTGTTGGCAGCATGGTCGACATGACCCAATCTTTCGCCTTCTTCAACAGCTATTTTTATTGGTACCGCACACCGGCGGCGCCAAGGGATGGCTGTGAACTGAAAGATTGACCCAGCACTAGCAAGATTCCCGATAAATGCCGCCGCGCTACCGGCGGCATTTGTTTTTCCTCCCCGAAATACATGACCTCCGGAAGCCAGGCCAGACCCCAGGAGGTCCGTCCCATGAATGAAGTCAGCGATGCCGCGCAAATCGCGCGCCAGTCTTGGTCCCTGCTATGCCCCAGCGATGCGGTGCCGGTCAGAGTGTTGACCGACGGCGAGCGCTTCGCCAACCACCCGGCGCCGGATGCGGCGCCGATCAGCGCCGCGCGCCAGTCCGGCGATGTGCTGGAAAGCCAGCTGCCGCAACTGCGCGCGATGGCCATGTTGCTGGCGGCGCAGCGCTGGCGCGAGCAGGGTGGCGCAACGCCGGCGCGGCTGGCCGACGCGGCGGACTGGCTGGCGGCGCGTATCCTGCTGCTGGGGCTCAGCCATGTGTTGGTGACGGTGGAGGTGTTTTCCCGGCTGGATCTGGCGAACCGACGCTGTCGCGCATGGTCGGAACAAGCCGGACTGCCGTTCACGCCGGCGCTGCCCATCCTGGTGGCGGACGCCGGTGGCGAGCTTTGCCTGCAGGCCTGGAGCCGCAGCGCCGAAGTGGCGCTGTCGCTGGCGGGTGGCAGGGCCAGGCTGGCGCGGCATTGCGAGCGGCGCTTGCAAGCCTTGCTGGCTAGAGTATCTTGATAATTGTTTCGCATGAATTTTGAGCCGGGGAGGCATGATGTCGCTGGAAGTGATCACGCAAGAAGACGAACGCAAACTGAATAATCTGACCCTGGTGGTCTATATCCTGCAGGCGGTGAGCCTGTTTGTCGGCCTGACCGGCTTGGTGGCGGTCATCATCAACTACGTCAAGCGCGACGATGTGCGCGGCACGCGTTATGAAAGCCATTTCAACTGGCAGATCCGTACCTTCTGGTGGGCCTTGCTCGGCACGGTGCTGGGCGTGGCGCTGGCCTGGATCCTGGTGGGTTTCGTGATCCTGGGCGCCACTTGGGTATGGTATGTCTACCGCATCGTGCGCGGTTTCCTGAATTTCAACGACGGCAAGCCGATGCCGGAGTGAGTGTCCGCTGGACAAAAAGAGCGGGCGCGGGCATATGCAATGCCCGGCGCCCGAAAAGGTTCTGCGCGAACCGGAAAATAGGCGGCTGGCGCGCCGCTGGTTTTTGAAGGCCGCCTACATGCTAAACCCCGCGCCTGACCGCCCCCAGCAAAACCCGGCCGGCGCTTGCGCCATGTCAAGCCAGGGGCGCGGGCATGGCCAGCGCGCCGCGGTTTTGGCACAATGCGCAAGCTGTTTGAACGAGGGGCGCAATGCAAGCCGATGATTTGCAAAGCCTGGTGACCCGGGCCATGCCGTTTGGCAAACACAAGGGCACGCTGATCTGCGATTTGCCCGGCAACTATCTGAACTGGTTCGCCCGCGAAGGCTTTCCACCCGGCGAGATTGGCCGTCTGCTGCAATTGATGCAGGAGCTGGACCATAATGGCCTAACCTATCTACTTGATCCGATAAGAAAGCGCTGAAGCATGGCAATCCAATGGTTCCCCGGCCATATGAACAAGGCCCGCAAGGACGTGGCCGAGCGATTGAAAGACATCGACGTGGTCATCGAGATGCTGGACGCGCGGCTGCCGGCTTCCAGCGCCAATCCCATGCTGGCGCGCATGGCCAAGGGCAAGCCGCGGCTGATGATTCTGAACAAGCAGGACTTGGCCGACGCCGCCGCCACCCAGCAATGGCTGGAGTGGTATCGCGCCAAGAAAAACACCCAGGCGCTGGGCATGGACGCCGGCGAGCGCGCGCCGGCGCAAAAGCTGGTGGCGGCCTGTCGTGAACTGGCGCCGACGCGCGGCGGCCTGGAAAAGCCGCTGCGGGTGTTGATCTGCGGCATTCCCAATGTGGGCAAGTCCACGCTGATCAATAGCATGAGCAGCCGCAAGGTGGCCAAGACCGGCAATATGCCCGGCGTCACCAAGAACGAGCAGCGCATCATCCTGGCCGACGATGTCGAGCTGTTCGACACCCCGGGCATGTTGTGGCCCAAGATCGAGGTGGAAGAGGGTGGCTACAATCTGGCGGCCAGCGGCGCGGTGGGGCGCAATGCGATGGACGAAGAGGAAGTGACGCTGGAGTTGCTCAAGTATCTGATACAGCACTATGTGCCGGAATTGAGCGCCCGTTACAAGCTGGACGACATCGCCGGCCTGCAGGATTGGCAGGTGCTGGAAATGATAGGCCGCAAGCGCGGCGCGGTGCAGTCCGGCGGCAAGATCAATGTGCAGAAGGCCGCCGAGCTCGTGCTGACCGATTTTCGCGACGGCAATATCGGCCGCATCACGCTGGAACGGCCGGAAGAATGGCTGGCCTGGGAAAAGCGGGCCAAGGAATTGGCCGCCATCCGCGCGGCCGAGCGCGAAGCCCGGCAGCAGGAGCGGGACAGCAAGAAGTCCGGCCGCCGTTGAGCCTGAGTCCATTCTTGTTCGCCCAAGCGCGGCCCATTGCGGGCCGCGCTTTTTTTTACCGCCTCAAAGCGGCTGGCAGGGTTCGCTGAAACCATAGCCCACGCCCCTGGCGGCAAGAATGGGATTGTGTTGCGGCGCGATGCCGCTGAGCTTGCGGCGCAGGCGGCTGATCAGGGTTTCCAGGCGGCGCTCGTCGTAATGCAGATAATTGGCGCCCAGCGCCTCGGCCAGCTCGCGGCGGTGGGCCGGTTCCGGCGCTCGCCGCAGCATGGTGGCCAGCACCTGGTGTTCGGCGTGGGTCAGGTGCAATTGCTGGCCGTTGGGCGCGGTCAGCATGCGATTGGCGGCATGGTAGCGCCAGCCCGCGGAGCGGGCGGGAGCGTTGCCGTCCAGCCGCCGCAGCACGCTGGCCAGTGTGGCCAGCAGTTCCGGCAGCGGCGTCGGCTTGACCAGATAGGCGTCGGCGCCTTGCTGCAGCCCCTGCACCTTGTCGTCCAGCGCGCCGCGCGCGGTGAGCATGACCTGGCCCAGGCCGGGATGGCTGGCGCGCAGCCGCCGGCTCAGCTCCAGGCCGTCCACATCGGGCAGGCCCAGATCCAGGATTAGCAAGCGGCAGGAGTGTTCGGCCAGATGGCGCTCCAGGTCCTGGCCGCAGGCGAAGCCGGCGGCTTGATAGCCGCTGCGGCCGAGCTGGAACAGTAGTTCCTCGCGCAAGTCCGGATTGTCTTCAAGCAAGGCTATATTGATCATGAACGGCTTTCGGTAGATGCAAGATGAAGCTGGCGCCGTGGGGCCAGTGCGGGTCCAGGCCTAGTTCGCCGCCGTGCTGGACGGCGATGCGCCGCGCCAAGTGCAGGCCCAGGCCCAGACCAGGGCGGTTGCTGGTTTCCGCCAGCCGGGTGAAGCGCTGGAAGATCGCTTCTTCCTGGCCTGAGGCGATGCCGGGGCCGTGATCGCTGATTTGCCAGACGATGTGATCGCCGTGATGGTGGATGCCGATCTGGATAGGCGTGTCCGGATGCGCGTACTTCAAGGCGTTTTCCATCAAGTTTTGCAACAGCACAGACAGCAGTTGCGCGTCGCCGCACAGCGGCATGCTCGGCCCGCCGCTTTGCAGCCAGAAGCGGCCTTGGGTGCCGGCTTCCAGGTGTTCCAGCGTCTGCCGGGTCAGTTCCAGCAAATCCAGTGACTGGCTGTGCAGGCCGGCGTCGACCACGCCGGCGCGGCCGTGCTGTTCCGCCAGCAGCATCAATTCCTGCATGCGCTGCAGCGCGCGATGAATGCGTTCGTGACGGGCTTGGCGCTGGGCCTGCACCGCTTGCGCCGGCTCATCCTCCTCCAACAGGCGCAAGCTGCTGCTGGCGGCGTCTATGATGGCCACCGGGGTGCGGATTTCATGGGTGATCATCGCCAGCAGATCGGCCTGCTCCTCGCGCGCCTCGCGCTGGCGCTGGCTGTCGGCCTGGGCCTGGCTGGCCTGGTGCAAGGCCTCGATGCGCTCGCGTTCCAGCGTGCGCATGCGCAGGAACAGACCGATGTAGAGCAGGGTGATGGGTGGCAGGTCCGCCAGACGGCCATATTCCTGAATCCAGGATTGATAAGGGATGTGGCCCAGGTGCAATAACAGCGCGGGAATATTGAGTGCCAGATTGGTGGGCAAGTGCAGCGCGATCAGGCGGTCGCCGCCGCCGTTGCGCTGCCACAGCCGCCAGCAGATCGGCATGCTCAGCAAATTGATGACGATGATGGCGTACAGGGTGAGCGGAATGCTGTAAGCCAGGCCGTAGGGCCAGAACAGCGCGCAGGCGATGGTGGCGGCGCCGGTGGCCGCCTGCAGCTGGTACAGGCGGTAAGTGCGTGGATGGCCGTCCTTCAGTCCCAGCAATTGGGCGAAGTAGGCGCAGCCGAAGATGACGGCGGCGCCCAGGCCGATGTAGTTGCACAGCAGCGCGATCTTGGGCTGCTCCGGGAACAGCAGCAGCCTGGCCATGCCGTCGGTGGCGAAGCGGTGGCAGGCCACCGCCAGGATGTAGCCGAACAGCTTGGCGTGCTGCACTTGGCGGATGATCAGCCAGGCCGCCAGCGCAATCAGCACCATGGTCAGCATATAGCCGTAGATCAAGCCCAGCTGCAGCAGGCGCTCATTGTGATGAGCGACCAGCTCAGGTTCGCTCCACAGGCGCGGTTGCGCGTTCAGCGTCAGCGACTGGACTTTGATGAAGACGGTTTGCTCGCGCGGCTGCAGCGAAAAACCGGCGGTGCTCAGCGGAAGCTCCATGGTGGACACCGGCAGCCAGGAACCGATGTCCTTGCGCTGCCAGCCGCCGCCCGGCAAGGGCTGATACAGGCTCAAGCGCGCCAGATAGCTGGGAATCAGCTCCAGCCAGGGCTGCGGAGGCAAACCCTGCAGCTTTAGCCGCAGCCAGCACGTATCGTGGCCATAGCCGCGCGCCAGCTTGCCGTCTGGCAGCGGCTGGAAGCGCGCTTGCCAGTCGGGGCTGGAAATCTGTTTTATGCCCAGGCTGGCGTCAGCGCTGCAAAAAGCGCTGGCGTCCCGTTCGCTGAACGGACGAAAGCCGGCTTGCGCCGCATGGGCGGCGAAGAACAGGCACAGCAATAGCAGTATCGGCAGCGCGCGAGGCATCGACTAGGCGGCGAGGAGTTTCAGATGGGGCGACATTGTGACGGCAATGTCATTTTTTGTCAGTGGCTATCAGTATCTATTATAAAAATTAAATACTATATATTTTGCATAATCAATAATTGTTTTTTAATTATTTATCTTGATGGGCGGGCGCGAGCAGCGCCCGACGGCGGTCAAATGGCAGAGACGGGGTGGATGCCGCGCGGGCAAGTCCGGCGGAACGCGAGGGGGGGCTCAGGCCAGGGTGTCGATGATGCCGCTGTCGAGATTGCTTTGCATCGCCTGGCCGGCGAGTTCGGGATTGCTGCGCAATACCGAGGCCCAGGCATTGCTGAGGCCGGCGCTGCTGCTACTGCCGCCGCCCAGCAACTGGCCGACCACTTGCTGATCGCTGCTTTGCTGCGCGGTATCCGCGGCGTTGCCGCCGTTGCCGACGCTGAGCAGGCCGCCTTGCAGGGTACCGGCCTGGGTGAAGCTGTTGAGCAAGCCGGCCGCGTTATAGCTGGGGTCGCTAGCGCTGGCGCCGCCCAGTGTCACGATGGCGCTGGCGTCCGCCGCCAGCTGCGCGGCCTGGACCGTCAGTTCCGGCGAAGCTTGCGCCGACTGCTGCACCGGCGAGGGCGCGACGCCGCCATTGAGCAAGGCGGCGCTGGCCAGCGAGATCTGCGCGGCTTGGGTGATGGTGCTGCTCATGACGAATCCAGATGGAGACGGGAACTGACTGAGTTATAGCCGCCGCGCGGCGTTCCGCGCCATGGCTAAAGTATTGCCAGATATTGCGGCTCAGCGGCGCAGCCAGAACAGGCCGATGAGGGCGATCAGCGCGGCCATGGCCTGGCCCAGCCACACCGTCCAGTGCTTGCCCGGCTCCAGGCAGGCTTCTTCGGGATTCTGCGGGTTGTAGAACACCTGCACGGCCTGGCCGGCCGGATAACGCTGAACGATGTCCCGCGCCTGCTGCTCGCTGCCGCCGTAGCCGGGGTTGGGGAAGCGCAGTTGCTGCGCGTGGTGGACGCTGCCGGCCACCAGGTATTCATAGCGCACGATGGCGCGGTACTCCTTGCGGTCCGAGCTGTCGCCGCCGCGCATCTGGCGCCAGTCCACTTCGCTGGAGACGATCTTGCCGGCCGTGCTGGGCCAACTGGCGGCTTGCTGCGCCTTGGCAGACTGCTGCCATAGATAGATGGAAATGGCCGCTCCGATGGCGATCAGCAGCAGGGCGATGACTTTCTCGCTCATGGGACGCGCGCGCCGCGTTGAATGCGCCGGCGCGGCAGCGGCAGCCGCGCGCGCAGCCGGTACAGCAGCGCCCAGCCGAACAGCGCGCTCAGCGCCGCCAGGATGAATTTGGCGCTGCCGATATCGCTGTCGCCGCCCTTGATCAGCACCGATTCGGCCGGGCTGCGCGGATTGTAGTAGACGGTGATCGCCTTGCCGGCGGGGAAGCGCCGGGTCAGATCGTCGGCGTTGCTGCGGTCGCCGGGCAGGGCCTTGTCGACGGCGAACAGCCGGTCGCTGTGGTAGACCTGGCCGCGCACCGTGTACAGGTATTGCACATAGGGCTGCCAGTAGAATTGGTCCGGGTGTTCGGCGCTGGACACCACCAGCATGCGGCTGCTTTCGACATGGCCTGGCGCATTGCGCCATTCCCGCAGCTGATGCGGCGTCAGCAGGATGGCGATCAGGCCCAGCAGGCTGGCCAGGAAGGCCAGCATCAGCGCGCTGAGCCGGGCTTGCGGCGATAATCTCATCGGGTTCAGACCGCGTGGCCGGGGTGCTCGAACCAGGTCAGCAGGATGGCCTGGGCCGCCACCTGGTCCAGCGCCGGCTTCTGCTTGCGGCCGCGCACGCCGGCTTCTTCCAGCATGGATTCGGCCACCACCGAGGTCAGCCGCTCATCCACCAGCCACACCGGCAGACCGTAGCGGCCCTTCAGCCGGTTGGCGAAGCGGCGCGCCAACTGCGTCATCTGGTGCTCGGTGCCGTCGATATGCATGGGCAGCCCCACCACCAGCTGAGCCGGCTGCCATTCCGCGATCAAGGCGGCGATGGCGGCGAAGCGCGCATCGTTGATTTCGGTGTCTATGGTGATGAGCGGATGGGGAATGCCCACGATGGTGTCCCCGACGGCGACGCCGATGCGGCGCTCGCCAAAGTCGAATGCCAGTGCGCAGCCTTCAGGCATGGCCGACATCCGTGGACAACAGCGAGGGATCGAAGCCCAGCAGCGCCATCGCGGCGTCGTAGCGTTCTTCGCAAGGCAGGCCGAAGATGATGTCCGGACGCGCCGGCACCGTCAGCCAGCCGTTGTCGGCGATTTCCTGCTCCAGCTGGCCGGCGCTCCAGCCGGAATAGCCCAGCGTGATCAGCATGCGTTCCGGCTGATTGTGATCCTCGGATACCGCTATCAGCACATCCTTGGACGTGGTCAGCGCGATATCGTCGGTGACCAGTAGGCTGGATTGCCAATTGCCCACCGGCATGTGCAGCACGAAGCCGCGATCCGGTTGCACCGGGCCGCCGAAGTAGATGGGCTCGGCGCGCAGCGATTCACCGTCCAATGGCAGGTCGATCTGGTCGAACAGCTGCGCCATGGCGATGCCGGAAGGCTTGTTGATGATCAGGCCCATGGAGCCGTGCTCGCCGTGCTCGCATAGATACACCAGCGAGCGCGAGAACAGCGGGTCCGCCATATTGGGCATGGCGATCAAGAAGTGATTGGACAACGATAGCGGTTCCATGCGGCCATTATGGCATAAGTGGGCTGGCTGGGTAGATGCGGCTGCGCGACGCGCAACAGGCCCGCGCGCGACGCGCAGCCAGAGCGGGCAACTGCTAAAATGCCGATTTTCGCCCTGCCATTGCGAGGACATTTTGCGTCTCACCCACATCAAGCTTGCCGGTTTCAAGTCATTCGTCGACCCCACCAGCATTGCCGTGCCCGGCCAACTGGTGGCGGTGATCGGCCCCAATGGCTGCGGCAAGTCCAATGTGATAGACGCGGTGCGCTGGGTATTGGGCGAATCTTCGGCCAAGCAGTTGCGCGGCGAATCGATGCAGGACGTGATCTTCAACGGCTCGTCCACGCGCAAGCCGGTCAGCCGCGCCTCGGTGGAACTGGTGTTCGACAACGGCGACGGCGCGCTTACCGGCGCCTGGGGCCAGTACGCGGAAGTGGCGATCAAGCGAGTGCTGACCCGCCAGGGCGAATCCAGCTACTTCATCAACAACCAGCAGGTGCGCCGCCGCGACATCACCGACCTGTTCCTCGGCACCGGCGTCGGCGCGCGCGGTTACGCGGTGATCGAGCAGGGCATGATCTCGCGCATCATCGAAGCGCGGCCGGAAGAACTGCGCGCCTATCTGGAAGAAGCCGCCGGCGTGTCCAAGTACAAGGAACGCCGCCGCGAGACCGAACACCGCATCGCCGACACCCGCGCCAATCTGGAACGCATCGCCGACTTGCAACAAGAGCTGGAGCGCCAGGTGGAGCGCCTGTCCGAGCAGGCGGAAGTGGCGGCCCAATATCACGACCTGCGCGGCGCGCTGACCCACAAGCAGAACCTGCTGGCCTTGGCGCGGCGCGAAGAAGCGGCGCGCAACGAGGCGGCGGCGCGCGCCGAACTGGCGCGCATCGAAACCGAGGAAGCGGCGCTGGAGGCTGCGGTCACTCATCTGGAGGCCGAATCCGAAACCGTGCGCGAAGGGCATTTCGCCGCCAGCGACGAAGTGCACGAAGCGCAACAGCATTTGTTCGAAGCCAATGCGCAGCTGGCGCGGCTGGAAGAAGCCCAGCGCCACCGCGAGCAGAACCGCGCCCGAGTGGACCGCGAACTGGGCAGCGTGCGCACCGAGCGCCAAGTGCTGGCCGAGGGCCGAGGCCAGGTGTCGGCGGAGCTGGACGACTGGCTGCCGCGGCGCGAAGAAGCGCAGATGCGGCTGGAAGAAGCGCAGATGACGCTGGAGGACGGCGCTGACGAACTGCCCACCGCCGAGGCGGAATACCGCGCCATCGAGCAACACTTGAACGGCTTGACCGCGCAGCAGGCCAATCTGAGCCGCGACCGCGACCTGTCGCGCCAGAAACTGGAGCATCTGCGCCGTGGCCTGGAACAGCTGTCCAGCCGCGAGGACGCGCTGCGGCGTGAACTGAGCGATCTGAACCTGCCGGATCAAGCGCAGCAGCAAGCCGCCGCCGCCGAGGTCGAACGCGCGCGCGGCGCCTTGGACACGGTGCGGGCGCGGCTGGTGGCCGACGAGGCCAAGCAGGCCGACCTGGCGGCAGAGCGCGAAAAGCTGGACGAACAACTGGCCGCGCTGCGCGGCGAACAGGCGCGCGCCGAGGCCGAGGCCGCCGCCTTGGCCGGCATGCTGGCGCGCGAAGCGGCCAGCGAGCAACTGGATGGCTGGTTGCAGCGCCAGGGTCTGGCCGATGCGCCGCAGCTGTGGCAAAGCCTGCAGGTGGAGCCTAAATGGCAGCCGGCGCTGGAGGCGGCGCTGGGGGTGCGCCTGGCCGCGCGCGCCGCAGCCTTGTCCGGAGAACCGCCGCCGGCGGCGCTGGCGTTGGCCGACGGCGGCGCCCGCAGCGAGTGGCAGCCTGAGCGTCCATGGCCGACCTTATTGCAGCAAGTGCGCGCCGCCGACGCTTTTGTGCCGGCCTTGCAAGACTGGCTGGCCGGCATCTACCTGGCTGATTCGCTGGAGCAGGCGCAAGCGCTGCGCGAGCAACTGCCGGCAGGCGCCTGCCTGCTGACGCCGGAAGGCCATCGCGTTTACGCCGCCAGCCTCTGCCTGCACGCCGAAGCCGGCGGCGACGGCCTGATGGCGCGCAAGGCGCTGCTGGAAGCGGCGCAGGCGCGCTTGGACAGCCTGCTGCCGGAAGTGGGCGCCTTGCAGCAGCGTCGTGAATCCTCGCAGAGCCGCAGTGGCATGCTGGCCGAAGCGGTGCGCGCGCAAAAGGGCGCGCTGACCCGGCTGGAAGCGGAACTGAACGCAGCCACATTGGAACACGTCAAGCTGGACCAGGCCGCGCGCCAGGGCGCGGCGCGTCTGGCGGCGATCGAGGCCGAGCGCAGCCGCATCGCAGAAGAGCGCGAACTGGCCGGGGAAGGCATGGCCGAGGCCGAGATGCTGGGCGAAGAGGCGGCGCTGACGCTGGAGGAACTGGCGGTACAGCTGGAAGACATGCGTTTGGACCGCCTGAACGCCGAAACCGGCTTGCAACTGGCGCGCAACAAGACCCGCGACGCCGAGCGCATGCTGCACGAAATCAAGCTGGAAATGAGTACCGCCGAGCAGAAGGTGGCCGAGCTGGCGCGGCGCGGCCGCGAACTGGACGAGCGCGATCAGCAATTGGCCGAGCGCCTGGAAGCCCTGGCCGAAGAGGCCGAGGCGGTGGAAGAGGCGGTGCCGGAAGAGGCCTTGCAACTGGCCTTGGCCGAACGCGAGCAGCGCGAACAACGGCTGGGCGCGGTGCGTGACCGGCTCAACGGCCTGACCGAGAGGCTGCGCGAGTTGACCCAGCAGCAGCAACAGGCCAACGCCGCTTTGCCGGCGCTGCGTGAATCGCGCTCGGACTGGCTGCTCAAGCACCAGGAAGCGCGGCTGGCGATGGAGCGCTTCGCCGAAGAACTGGCCAGCGCCGGCGCCGACGAGGCCGCCTTGATGGCCGATCTGAGCGAGGCGGTGAAGCCGAACGCGCTGGCCGCAGAAATCGCGCGGCTGGCGCGCGCGCTGGAAGGCCTGGGCGCGGTCAACCTGGCGGCGCTGGAAGAACTGGATGAAGCCCGCAAACGCGGCGATTACCTGGCCAGCCAGTCCGAGGACCTGACCCTGGCGATGGCAACGCTGGAAGAAGCGATCGCCAAGATAGACGGCGAAACCCGCGAGATGCTGCAAGCCACTTACGACGCGGTCAACACCAAGATGCGCGAGTTCTTCCCCACGCTGTTCGGCGGCGGCCGCGCCGAGCTGGTGCTGACCGGAGAGGACTTGCTGGATGCCGGCGTGCAGATCATCGCCCAGCCGCCAGGCAAGAAGAACAGCACCATTCACCTGCTGTCCGGCGGTGAAAAGGCATTGACCGCGATGAGCCTGGTGTTCTCGCTGTTTTCCCTGAACCCGGCGCCGTTCTGCCTGCTGGACGAAGTGGACGCGCCGCTGGACGACGCCAATACCAGCCGCTTCTGCGACCTGGTCAAACAGATGTCGGAGCGCACCCAGTTTCTCTATATTTCCCATAACCGCCTGACCATGGAAATGGCGGAGCAACTGGTGGGCGTCACCATGCAGGAGCAGGGGGTCAGCCGCATTGTGGCGGTGGACATTGTGGAAGCATTGAAAATGCGGGAAACCGCCTAAGAACCTGTTTACGATCTGCTGCGCGTCGGCGATACGGCGTTGAAACCCGCTTCGAAATGCTCATGTACCACGTGTACATTCCGCTTTTTCAGCCGCAAGGTCTTTGGTATCCGACAACCGGCTACTGCCGGTGGCAAAGCCCGCCTGGCACCCGCCGGGTTTGTTAGCCATCGTTTAAACGGGCTGGCGCGGACTATTGCCGTCAGTTACAGTTTGACGGCGCGCAAACTAGGCCGCGCGCGCGGCTGGCATACTGCGCAGCTTCCCGACGGCAACGGCCGCCGGGCGATATCGTTGCTGGATGAGTGGCATGACCGTAAGCATCAAGCGTTGGGAACCTGAAAACCCTATCTTCTGGCTGCGCCGCGGCCGGCGTATCGCCAATCGCAATCTCTGGCTGTCCATCCTGTCGCTGCACCTGAACTTCAATATCTGGATGATGTGGAGCATGGTGGTGGTCAACCTGCCGGCGGTGGGGTTCGCGCTCAGCAATCAGCAACAGTTCCTGCTGGTGTCGATACCGCCGCTGGTCGGCGCCTTGATGCGCTTGCTGTACTCCTGGATATGGAGCTGGGTGGGCGGCGGCCTATGGCTGGGGATTTCCACCTTGCTGCTCTTGCTGCCGGCTGTGGGCGTGGCCGCGGTGGTGCAGGATATTTCGACGCCTTTTCCCATTCTGCTGCTGGTGTCCGGCCTATGTGGCATCGGCGGCGGCGCCAGCGCCTCGCATCTGTCCAATACCAGCTTTTTCTTCCCCAAGGCGGCCAAGGGGCTGGCGATGGGCTTGAACGCCGGCCTTGGCAATCTGGGTGTGTCGGTGGCGCAGCTGGCGATTCCGGTCGCCATCCTGCTGCCCTTGTTCGGCGCGGCCGGCGGCATGCCGCAGATCTGGGGCGTCGGCGGCGCCGTGCATCCGGTGTGGCTGCAGAACGCCGGCTATCTGTGGCTGCCCTTCATCGTCGTCATCGCGCTGGCCTGCCTGCTCTACGCGCATGACCTGCCCAAGCTGCGCATCACGCCGCATGATCAGCTGGACGCGATGCGAGATCCGCACACCTGGTATATCTGCCTGCTGTACATGGGCAGCTACGGCACCTTTCTCGGCTTCGCCGCCGCCTTCCCGCTGTTGGCGCGCAATATGTTTCCGCTGATCGACGTCACGCCCTACGCCTTCATCGGGCCGATGATCTGCGCGCTGTCGCGGCCGCTGGGCGGCTGGATGGGCGACCACATCGGCGGCGGCATCGCCACCATGCTCAGCAATGGGGTGATGGCGCTGGCCACCGTTGGCGTTTACCTGAGCATGCCCACAGCCAGCAGCGGCGGTTCGTTCTGGTTGTTCCTGGCGATGTTCCAGCTGATTTTCTTCGCCGCCGGCGTTGGCAACGGCTCATCTTTCCAGTTGGCGCCCAAGGTCTTTCTGTTGCAGGCCGGCCAGCAGGCCAAGGCCGCCGGCCTGAACGTCGCCGAGGCCTATGCGCGCGGCGGCCGCCGTGGCGCGTCGGCGATGAATGTCAGCTCGGTGATGGCGGCCTTCGGTGGTTTTGTGATTCCCAAATCCTTTGGTAGCGCGTTGGCCGCTTTCGGCAGCTTCCTGCCGGCCTTCGGCATGTTCTTCGTTTTTTATCTGGTGTCCATGCTGGTGGCTTGGTGGCAATACAGCCGGCCGGGCAGCCGGATGCGTTGCTGAGGCGCGGGATGCGCGCGCGACCGGGGTGGGCTTGGGCCTTGCTGGTGTCCTTGCTGCTGCACGCGTTGCTCTTGTTTTGCTGGCGGCCGTTCGCATCGCGCCCCCCCGTCAGCCAGGCGGTGCTGACGCTGAGCTTGCCGGCGCCGCCGGCCGCCGGCGTTCCCGATGGCGCGGGGGCGGAAGCAGCCAAAGCGCCGCCGGTCGAGCGCCGTCAATCTCCACAGCCCAAGTCCGTTCCCGCTGCCAAGGCGATTGCGCGGCCGGCGGCGCCATCGGCCGAGGCTGCGTCGCAGCAGCGCCCATCGTTGCCGGCGGTGGTCGGAGGCGGCTCCGGCGTTGGGGAAGGAGAGCCGGCCGGCTTGGCGTCGGCGCAAGGCGCTTCCGGAGCGGCAAGGGCAGGCGGACAGGATAGCGTGGCGCTGTACCGGGCCGAATATCTGCGCAATCCGCAGCCGGAATACCCGGAGCGCTCGCGGGAAAATGGCGAAGAGGGCACGGTGATGCTGCGGGTCGGGGTCAGCGCCGCCGGCCGCGCCAGCGAAGTGACGGTGGCGGCCAGCAGCGGCTATCCACGGCTGGACCGGGCGGCCAAGGCCGCGGTGGAGAGTTGGCGTTTTGTACCGGCCAAGCGTAATGGCCAGCCGGTGGATTCGGTGTTGACGGTGCCGGTGCGTTTTGAGAGACGCTGAGCGTGGACCGGCGCCAAAGCAATGGCGGCGAGAGCGGCTCCGCAATGCGGGGGCCGCGCTTCGCCGCCGGGTGAGGGCGCCTAGCGCATGCTTGGCCTAGGCGGTGACTTCTTCTTGCTCTTCCAGCGCCAGGCTGAAGCCTTCGCGCAGGCGGCCCAGTTCCTGGCAGAAGCCGGACAGATCATGTTCGCCGAAGCGCTTGAAGGCGATCTGCATATAGTCGATATGGGCGGGGAAGGCTTGGTCGAACAGCCGCTCGCCGTGCTGGGTCAGCGACACGAACACGCTGCGGCGGTCGTTCGGCTGCATGGTGCGCGTTACCAGGCCCTTGTCTTCCAGCCGGTCGATGACGCCGGTGAGCGTCCCCTTGGTGATCAGCGTGCGGTCGGACAGCTCCTTGCAGTTCATGCCCTTGCTGTGGCCCAGCGTGGCGACCACGTCGAATTGCGGCGGAGTCAAGCCCAACTGACGAATGTGCTGGCTGGCAAACTGTTCAAACGCCTGGTAGGTGCGCGCCAGCTCGTGGACCACCGGAAGGAAACTGGCTTGAGAAGTGTTTTTCATCGATCTATCCCTTGCTTTCCTAAGCAGTGTTAAGACGGTTGGAATCATTCATTCATTTGCATGAACACGAAATATTCTGGCACGAGATATTCCAGAGCGCCCCTGTCAGAAATGTCATCTGTTGGACCTTATGAGCCCTGAAATGACGTTCCGCTTCCATTCGGCCCACTCGAGGCGGGCCGGCTGCGCGGTGCTGAACGGCCTGCTGCGGCAGTTTCGAACCAGGCGATGGAACCAGCAGGGGCGATTCGGCATCCAATTCAGGTTGTGATCCTGGTTTGAAACGCCAAACTGCCCGCATCAGCTATTGCCCCGGCTTGTATTTATGTTGGCGGCAAGGCATTTACGGCTAAATTGCTGCCAAATGATGCGCAAGCTGAGGCTTTCGTTATAATAACCGTGGTCTATCGCCGTTCACGACTGGCCGAAACGCCAGATTCGAACGGTTTTGTTGCCGAATACTTAAAGGGAGGCTGTCGGCCTGGCCATTGCCGAAAGACGCCGCATCGCGCATCGAAAGATGCGCCGGCGCGCGGCGATGAGGCTGCCGACGGCTTCGATTATTCGCCTTAATGCGGACTGGCTGATGAGCGAATTACAGATTGGTGTATTGATATTGGGCGGAGCGGTCATCGCCCTGGTATATGGATTCAATGCTTTTCAGGAATGGCGTTTTCGCAAGAAGACTCGCCAGGCCTTTACGCGCGGCGGTCATGACGATGTATTGCTGGACGTGCCCAAGAACAATGTGCGCGACGGCGTGAAGCAGGATCGGATGGAGCCGGTGCTGGTGGATGCCGCGCCGGAGCCGGACGATTACGCCGCCGCTTATTTCGAGCCGCAACTGCCGCCGGCGGAGCCGGAGCGACAGGAAGCCGCGCGGCCGCGCGAGGCGGTTTTCGACGCGGTGCCGGTGGTGGAAGAGGAAGAAGAGGTTCAGCAGATGGATTCCGCCGATCACCAGGCGCTGGTGGTGGCGATGCTGGACCCGTCGCTGGATTTCATCGCCGAAGTGGTGTTCCACGCGCCGCACGAACTGGCGGCGATTCCGCGCTTCAACGTCGGCAAGCGCACCCAGTTGATCGGCCGCACCGAGAAAGGCCTGTGGAAGCCAGCCGAGGCCTTGCCCGGCACCCGTTACAAGCAGATCAACGTCAGCATGCAGATGGTGGACCGCAGCGGCGCGGTCACCGAACAGGAACTGGCCGGCTTCTGCCAGCAGGTGTCGCGTTTCGCCGAGGAGCACGACGCGGCGGTCAGTTTCCCGCAGCGCCAGCAAAAGCTGGTGGCGGCGCGCGAACTGGACCGTTTCTGCGCCGATGTGGACGTGCTGATCGGCATCAACATCGTGCCGCAGGGGCCGATAGAAGGCACCCGCCTGCGCAGCTTCGCCGAGGCGGCCGGCCTGCAGCTGGAGCCGGACGGCGCCTTCCACTACCTGGCGGATTCCGGCAATACCCTGTATTCCCTGATGGCGGCCGACCAGATGCCGTTCACCTTCCACACCTTGCTGGACAAGTCCTTCCCGGCGCTGACGCTGTTGTTCGACGTGCCGCGCGTGGCCGGCGGCGTCGAGGTGTTCGACCGCGCCGTTTACTTCGCGCGCCAGCTGGCGCAGGAGTTCGACGCCCAACTGGTGGACGACAACCGCCGTCCGCTGTCCGACGCCGGCCTGACCCGCATCCGCGACCAATTGCTGCACATCTACGGCAGCATGGACGATCGGGGCATCGCCCCCGGCAGCGTGGCCGCGTTGAGACTGTTTGCCTGAACCCGGCGGGAAGCCCTGGTGTCGCCTTGCTGTCCAGCCGCTACACTGGGGTGATAGGCCCGCTCGATAATCCTCCGTATCCAAGGCCGGCGCCACGCCGGCTTTTTCTGTTTGAGTCCGACTGAACATGACCGCCCAAACCCCGCAACAGCGCGTAGCCGAACTGCATCAACTGCTGAACCGCTACGGCCACGAATACTATGTGCTGGACACTCCCACCGTGCCGGACGCCGAATACGACCGCCTGTTCCGCGAGCTGCAGCAACTGGAGCAGGAGCATCCGGAACTGGCGAGCGCGGATTCGCCTACCCGTCGCGTCGGCGGCGCGCCGCTGGACGAATTTCAGCAAGTGACCCACAGCGTGCCAATGCTGTCGCTGTCCAACGCGTTTTCCGATATGCAGCTGAGCGAGCGCGAACTGCGCCATGAAGAGCTGCTGCAGTTCGACGAGCGGGTGCGCAAAGGCCTGGACGTCGCCGAGGTGGAGTACGCGACCGAGCCCAAGTTCGACGGCCTGGCGATTTCCCTGCTTTACCGCGACGGCATGCTGGTTCAGGCGGCCACCCGCGGCGACGGCGTGACCGGCGAGAACGTCACCGAGAATATCCGCACCGTGCGCGCGATTCCGCTGCGGCTGCCGGCCGGCGCGGCCACGCCCGGCCTGCTGGAAGTGCGCGGCGAGGTGCTGATGCTGAAGCAGGATTTCGACAAGCTCAACCGCGAGCAGGCGGCGCGCGGCGACAAGACCTTCGCCAATCCGCGCAACGCCGCCGCCGGCAGCCTGCGTCAGCTGGATTCGCGCATTACCGCCCAGCGCCGGCTATCCTTCTTCGCCTACGCCATCGCCCAGGTGGAGGGCGCGGACTGGCCGGCCAGTCACAGCGGGGAAATGGCCTGGTTGCGGGAACTGGGCTTCCCGGTGGTGGCAGAGGACCTGCGGCCGGTGGTGCGCGGCGTGGATGGCTTGATCGGTTATTACGAACAAGTGCAGCAGCGCCGCCCCGGCCTGCCTTTCGACATCGACGGCGTGGTGTACAAGGTCAATCAGCGCGCCTTGCAGGACGAACTGGGCTTTGTGTCGCGCGCGCCGCGCTGGGCCATCGCCCACAAATTCCCGGCCGAGGAGGCCTTGACCCAGGTCGAGGCGATCGAGGAACAGGTGGGCCGCACCGGTGCCATCACCCCGGTGGCGCGGCTGATGCCGGTGTTCGTCGGCGGCGTCACCGTCACCAACGCTACCCTGCACAATGAGGACGAGGCGCGGCGCAAGGATGTGCGTGTGGGCGACACCGTGATCGTGCGCCGCGCCGGCGACGTGATTCCGGAAGTGGTGTCCGTGGTGATGGAGCGCCGGCCCATGCTGCCGGCCGCGGATGGCGGCTTGTTCGACGAAGCGCAATATCCGGCCTACCGGCTGCCCAGTACTTGCCCGGTATGCGGCAGCCATGTGGTGCGCGAAGAGGGCGAGGCGGTGGCGCGCTGCTCCGGCGGCCTGTCCTGCCGCGCGCAGCGCAGCCAGGCGATCCAGCATTTCGCCGGCCGCCGCATGATGGACATCGACGGCCTGGGCGAGCGCTATATCGACAAGCTGGTGGAATACGACTATGTGCGCGGCGTGGCCGATCTGTACCGGCTGACGCTGGAAGACTTGCTGGAAATGAAGCGCCGCGCCGACGAGGACGAGGGCGTGACCCCGGAAACCGTCAAGGCCGGCAAGGTGGCCAGCAAATGGGCGGAAAACTTGATCGAGGCGATCGCCGCCAGCCGACGGCCGCCGCTGGCGCGGCTGCTGTTCGCGCTGGGCATCCGCCATGTCGGCGAATCCACCGCCAAGACCCTGGCCGATTGGCTGGGAACGATGGCCCTGGTCCGTCGCTCGCCGGCGGCCTTGTTCGCCGCGCTGCCGGACATCGGCGGCGTGGTGGCGGAATCGCTGGCGGACTTTTTCGCCGAAGCCAATAACGAAGCCGCGCTGGACGCTTTGTTGAGCCATGTGACGCCGGCCGACGAGCACGCGCCGTCGCCGCGCCTGGCCGAGCGTTTGCTGCCGGCGGCGCTGTTGGCGCGGCTGGACATCCCGCGTCTGACCGAGGTGCGCAGCCAACAGCTGGCGGGGCAGATCGACGGCCTGGCCGCGCTGGCCGGGCGCGAACGGCGCGCCTTGCTGGACCTGGAACTGCCGGCCGAGGTGATCAACGGGCTGGCCGATTGGCTGGACCTGCCGGGCAAGCGCGACAGCCTGCGCGCGCTCGCCGCCCTGGTCGACGAGATCCTGGCGGCGCTGCCGGCGCAAGCGGTGGCGGCCGGCGTGCTGGAAGGCAAGACCCTGGTGCTGACCGGCACCTTGCCGACGCTGAGCCGCGACCAGGCCAAGGAATTGATAGAAGCCGCCGGCGGCAAGGTGTCCGGCAGCGTATCCAAGAAAACCCATTACGTGGTGGCGGGCGCGGAGGCCGGCAGCAAGCTGGCCAAGGCGGAAGAACTGGGCGTGGCGATTCTGGACGAGGCCGGCTTGCAAGCCTTGCTGGCCGGAGAGTGACTTAAGAGCCTGTAGCCTCGGCGGGAAATGTTTTTTGCCACGGAAGCCCACAGAAAAACACGGACCAAACCAAAGGCTGCTGTTATTTTCGTGGATTTCGTGGCTAAAGGGTTTGCCTTCCGTGCCCTTCCGTGTGCTTCCGTGGCTAAATCGGTTTTGGGGTTTTCGTGGCAGGTATTTTAAGAAGGAACGGAACAGATGACGGCGGACCAAGCCTTCAAACAAGGCAACCGATTGGCGGCGGAGGGCCGCTGGCGCGAGGCGGAGCAGGCGTTTGATCAATGCCTGCGCTTGAATGCGCAGGATTGGCAAGCGCTGGCCAACCGCGCCAACGCCCGCTTGCGTCAGGGCGACAGCGCGCGCGCGCTGGACGACTACCTGGCCGCCGCCGCGCTCAATCCGCAGTCGGTCAATATCAAATGCAATCTGGCGGTGCTGCTCAAGGAGTTGGGTGAGCTGGAGCTGGCGGAAGCGTTGCTGCGCGAGGCCCTGGCGGCGGAGCCCGAACATGTCGACGCCTGGAGCAATCTGGGCGTGGTGTTGCAGCATCGGCTGCGATACCAGGACGCCATCGCCTGCCATCTGCGCGCCATCGAGCTGGCCGGAGCCAGCCCGGCGCGCTGCAACAACCTGGGCTACGCCTGCACCTGCGCCTTGCTGCTGGACGACGCCATCGCCGTGTTGCAAGGTGGTTTGGAGCTGGACCCGAACGACGCCAATCTGCGCTTCAGCCTGTCCATCGCGCTATTGCTGGCCGGCCGCTACGCCGAGGCCTGGCCGTATTATGAGGCGCGCTGGGAAGCCATTCTGCAGCCGCGTCACCGCGAACGGCGCTGGCAGGGCCAGGCGCTGGACGCGTCCGTCTTGCTGTTGTGGGCGGAACAGGGCCTGGGCGACAGCCTGCAGATGGCGCGCTTCCTGCCGCGGCTGCGGGCCGAGCATCCGCGGGCGCGCCTGCTGCTGGCCTGCCCCAAAACCTTTCATCGCCTGTTCGCTCAATTCGACGGCATCGAACTGCTGGAAGCGGAGGCCGCGCCGGCTTTCGATTGGCAACTGCCGCTGATGTCCTTGCCCGGCGCGCTGGGCGTGACGCTGGAGAATCTGTCCGGCCAGCCTTATCTGAGCGCGGTGCCGGCGGCCGCGGTCCCGGCGCGCGGCGGCGGCCGTCCACGCGTCGGCGTGGTGTGGGAGAGCGGGCAATGGGGCGTGGGCAAGGCCGATCATTGGCGCCGCCACAAATCGGTGCCGCCGGAGGACTTCGCCTCTTTGTGCCGGCTGCCCGGCATCGACTTCGTGTCCTTGCAGCCGGGAACGACGCCTTTGGCCTTGCAAGGTTTGTTGAGCACGCCGGCCCTGAACGATTTCGCCGATACCGCCGCCTGGGTGGCGGAGCTGGATCTGGTGATCACCGTCGATACCGCCGTCGCCCACCTGGCCGGCGCGATGGGCAAGCCGGTCTGGGTGTTGATGCGCGCGGAAAGCGCGCCCTTCTTCCTGGCCGCCGGCGAGCGCGCGCCGTGGTACGACTCGATGCGGGTCTGGCGCCAGGCCGAGGCCGGCGCTTGGGATGCGGTGCTGGAGGGTGTGGCGCAGGTGCTGGCTCAGCATTTTGCCGCCGCTTTGTGAAGTGGGACTTTCACCCGCGGGCCGTAGCGCGGTAGAATGCGCGGCTGTCAACGCTTGTTAACGAGAATGGGCATGAAAAAAATCACGAAAGCGGTCTTCCCCGTAGCCGGGTTGGGCACCCGTTTCCTGCCGGCCACCAAGGCCAGCCCCAAGGAAATGCTGCCGGTGGTGGACAAGCCGCTGATCCAGTACGCGGTGGAAGAGGCGATCGCCGCCGGCATGACCGAGCTGATTTTCATCACCGGCCGCAACAAGCGTTCGATTGAAGACCATTTCGACAAGGCCTATGAGCTGGAAACCGAACTGGAAAACAAGAACAAGCAGAAGCTGCTGGACACGGTGCAGGGCATCATCCCGCCATCGGTGTCCTGCATCTTCATCCGTCAGACCGAGGCACTGGGCCTGGGCCACGCCGTGCTGTGCGCGCGGCCGGTGGTGGGCAATGAGCCGTTCGCGGTGATCCTGGCCGACGACCTGATCGAAGGCGCGCCGGGCGCGATGGAGCAAATGGTCAAGCTGTTCGACGAAACCCATACCTCGGTGCTGGGGGTAGAAACCGTGGCGCCGGAGGAAACCGGCTCCTACGGCATCGTCAAGGTGGTGCCGGACGCGCGCGGCCATCAGCAAGTGGAACATATCGTGGAGAAGCCGCGCCCGGAAGTGGCGCCGTCCAATCTGGCGGTGGTGGGCCGTTACATCCTGACCCCGCGTATTTTCGACAAGCTGGTCAACACCACGGCCGGCGCCGGCGGTGAAATCCAGCTCACCGACGGCATCGCGGCCCTGATGAAGGATGAGGCTGTGCTGGCGCTGCCGTTCAAGGGCGTGCGTTACGACTGCGGCTCCAAGCTGGGCTATCTGAAAGCCACGGTCAATTACGGCTTGCAGCACCATGAGGTCGGCGCTGAGTTCACCGCCTATTTGCAGTCACTGGCCAGGAACTAATCGTTTTCTCAATCACGCCGCTCTGTCATGAAGAGCGGCGTTTGTACGTGTGAATCAAGGAGGCATCATGCCCAATATTGCCGAGGCCCGTGGCCTGATCAACAGTTCCGACGTGCTGTTCACCGCGGAGGAAGTCAGCGCGGCCGTCGACCGCATGGCGGTGGAAATCACCAAGGAACTGGGCGAAACCTATCCGCTGGTATTGTCCGTGATGGGCGGCGCCGTGGTGTTTACCGGTCAGTTGCTGCCGCGCCTGGCCTTCCCGCTGGACTTCGACTACGTTCACGTGTCCCGCTACGGCGATAAGACCCAGGGCGGCGAACTGGTGTGGAAGCAGGCGCCCAAGGAAGACGTGCGCGATCGTGTGGTGCTGGTTCTGGACGACATCCTGGACGAAGGCCACACCATGGCGGCGATCCGCGACAAAGTGATGGACATGGGCGCCAAGGCCTTCTACAGCGGCGTGTTCGCCAACAAGCTGATCAGCAAGGAAAAGCCGATGCTGGCGGACTTCGTCGGCCTGGACGTGCCGGACCGCTATGTATTCGGCTACGGCATGGACGTGCGCGGCGCCTGGCGCAATCTGCCGGCGATCTACGCACTGAAATAAGCGCGGCCAGATCGCGAAAAACCCCCGGCTCGCCTCAGCAAGCCGGGGGTTTTTATTTTTGGACCTAGTCTAAGAACGTGTTTCCGATCTCGCGAGCTAAGGCGAGACAAGGCGAAAACGGGCGAAAAAGCGGAATGTACAAGTGGTACATGAGCATTTTGAGCTCGGTTTCAACGCCGTATCGCCGACGCGCAGCAGATCGTAAACAGGTTCTCAGAGTCTGTTCAAAGTCTCGCGAGCTAGGGCGAGACAAGGCGTTGCGGCTGAGAAAGCGGAATGCTCAAGTGGTACATCAGCATTTCGAAGCTGTTTTCAACGCCCTTTACCTATCCATCCCGCCGACGCGCAGCAGGCTATGAACAGGCTCTCAGGCGCCGGCCGCCAGCGCCGCGGGCTTCTGCGCCTGCGCCAGGGCGGCGTTGAGCTGCCAGTCATTGCCGCTGCGCTGCAAGCGCACCGGCCAGCGGTAGACCGCCAGCAGCCGTTCCGGCGTCAGCACCTGCTCCGGCGCGCCGGCCACCACCAGCCGGCCCTGCTCCAGCAAGGCCACATGATCGGCATAGCTGGCCGCCAGCGCCAGGTCGTGCAGCACCTGCACCACGGTCTTGCCCTGGCGCGACAGCTCCAGCAGCAATTGTTGCAGGCGGTGCTGGTGGCGCAGATCCAGATGGTTGGTGGGTTCGTCCAGCAACAGCACCGGCGCCTGCTGCGCCAAGGCGCGGGCGATGGCCGCGCGCTGCCGCTCGCCGCCGGACAGGTGGTCCAGCCGCTGGTCGGCGTAATCGTCCAGCTCCACCGTGGCCAGCGCGTCGGCCACCGCGCTCTTGTCTTCCACCTTGGGGCGGGAGAACGCGCCCAGATAGGGCATGCGGCCCAGCATCACGAATTCGCGCACCGTCAGCGGAATCCCGGAGGGGATGTGCTGCGGCACCCAGGCGATGCGGCGCGCGCGCACCGCCGCGTCCATGCGGCCCACGCATTGGCCGGCCAAGCGCACCGCGCCGGCCCCGGGCGTGGATAGGCCGGCCAGCAGGCGCATCAGCGTGGTCTTGCCGGCGCCGTTGGGTCCCAGCAGCGCGCTGACGCGGCCAGCGGGCAGGTCCAGGTTGATGTCGTCCAGAATCCGCTTGCCGTCGATATCGTAGGCCAGCTGGCGCACGCACAGAGTAGAGGTCTCAGCCATTGGTCAGACTCCTTTGTTGCCGCCGGAACACCCAGACGAAGAACGGCGGTCCGGCGAATGCCGCCATCAATCCCACCGGTAGATCGATGGGCCAGACTATGGTGCGCGCCAGCGTGTCCACCGCCAGCAAGAACAAGGCACCGGCCCAGGCCGACAGCAGGATCAGCCGGCGGCGGCAGCCGCCCAGCACCAGCGCCAGCGCATTGGGAATCATCATGCCGACGAAGCCTATCACCCCGGACAGCGCCACCGCGCCGCCGGTGGCCAGCGCCGCGCCCACGGCGGTGAGGCGGCGGGTGCGGCGCACATCTATGCCCAGCGACTGAGCGGCGTCCTCGCCCAGCAGCAGGCAATCGAGATCGCGGCCGACCGCGGCCAGGATCAACAGCCCCAGGCCGGCCACGCCCAGGCAGGCCAGCAGGCGTTCCGACGTAGCCGACGACAGATTGCCGGCCAGCCAGCTGGTGGCGGCGCGCAGGGTCAGGTCGTCGGACATGAAAATCATCAGGCTGGTGATGGCGCCGCAGAAAGCGCCCACCACCAGGCCCATCAGCAGCAGGCCGGCCAGGCCGCCGCGCACCAATCGCGCCAGCAGCAGGATCAGCCAGGTGGCCAGCAGGCCGCCGCCGAAGGCGGCCAGCGGCAAGGACAGGCCGGCGGCGCCGATGGCCAGCATGCTGACCACGGCCAGCGCCGCGCCGCTGGACGTGCCGATCAGGCCGGGGTCGGCCAGCGGATTGCGAAACAACGCTTGCAAGGCCGCGCCGCTGGCGGCCAGCGCCGCGCCCACGCCCAGCGCCGCGGCGATGCGCGGCAGCCGCAACTGGGTCAGCAATGGATCGCTGAAGTCCGGCCAGGCCAGGCCGTTGCCGCCGCTGGACAAGGCCAACAGCGGCAGCAGCAGGCTGGCGGCGATCAGGCCCAACAGCAGCCAGCGAGCGCGGCTGGGCGCGGCGGCTTCCATGCTCAGCGCGCTCACATCTTCACCATCTGCTCGACCACCGCCGGGCTGTTCAGTCCCACCATCATCGCGTCCTTGGCCGGCAGCAGATAGATGCGGCCCTGCTTGCCGGCCGGCGTGGACGCGATTTCCGGCCGCTTGGAGAAGGCCTCCTTGCCGCCGTGCACCGCGCCGGTGTGGCTGCCCAGGATGATCACGTCGGGTTGCAGGCTTTGCCAAGCGTCGCGGGCCATAGGCTTGAAGCCGGACAGCTGGCTGGCGACGTTGACGCCGCCGGCGGCGCGGATCAGAGTGTCGGCGGCGGTGTCGCGGCCGGCCACCAGTTGGCCGTCGTAGCTGACCAGGTAGCGCACGCCGCGCGCCGGGCGCGGCGCCATCTCGCGCTGCCAGCGGCTGGCCAATTGCTGGGCGTTGGCGTCGCGGCCCAAGAGCTGTCCCACTTTGCGGATCGCGTCGGCGAAGTCCGCGCCGTCCTCGCGGCGCGTCACCTCCTCGGCGCGCACCTGCAACTGGCGCAGCTGGGTCCACACCGTCGGCGGCTGCGCCTCGGCGCTGCCCAGCACCAGGGTGGGCTTGAGTCGGGCGATGGTTTCGGCGTTCAGCGCGCGGGAAAAGCCCACCACCTGCGCCTGAGCCAGCGCCGGCGACTTGCTGGAACGGTCGCGGCCGACGACTTCCTTGCCGGCGTCCAGCGCCACCACGATGTCGGCGATGTCGGGGGTCATCACCACGATGCGTTGTACCGCCCAGGCGGGCAACGCGGCGGCCAGGCCCAGCAGGGCGGCGAAGGCGAATTTAGGCGACATCGGCGCGCTCCAGTGCCGGCAGCTCGCCCAGCAGCTTGATCCATTCCACGCGTTCCGCCTGGCCCGGCTTGCGTTCGCCGAAGAAAGTGGCCAGCGACAAGCCCTTATCGTCGAACAGCTCCAGCGAGGTGACCACGCCGTGATCGCCCGGCTTGCGAGTGACCCAGGCCTCGGCGATCAGATCGGTGCGCAGATGCAGGTTGAAGTGCGGGTCCAGCACATTGAGCCAGTTGCCGACGATCTGCACATTGCGCACCGGACCGGTGTGAATCTGGATCATGCCGCGGTTGCCGGCGAACACCATGATGGGGGCTTCGATATGGGCGGCGCGGCGCAGCAGCTGCTCCACCGCTTCCGGCAGCACGCGCCAGGCCTGGCCTTCCGGCGCCAGGCGGAAGCCCTGCTGGCGCGACACGCCCCAGCGGCGCAGGAAGGGATGGAAGGCGTGCACGTCCTGCAAGCTCTGCCATTCCTGCTGGAAGCCGGCCTTGTCGATGGTCTCGTCGTCCAACTCCGCCGCCTCGGCTTCCTGTGGGTCTATGCTCAGCGCGGCCTTGGGCGCGGCGAAGGTGTCCACCAGGCGCTGGTAGGCGGCCAGATCGCTATTGGCGGTCAGGTAGATCTTGTGCACCGCCTCGCCGAAACGGTCGAAGAACTGCAGGCTGCGCTGCTCGCCGCGCGCGCTGGCCGTGGTGACGGCGAAGGCATGCTGCCAATGGAACAGGAAAATGCGCAGATCGATGATCGGGTTGATGGCCAGGCCTATCTTGCCGTCGATCTGCACATTGCGGTAATCGCCGGTGGTTTCATGCACGCAGGCGTGATTGCGCGTCAGCGCCATCACCGGACCCAGATGGGCGATCTGGCTGAGAATGTCGTTCCAATGCGGCTGCAAGGCCTGGCTGGCCGGATCGGCGGCCACCAGCTCGGCCTCGCTGACGCCCAGCGCGTCGGCGGCGTCGCGCGCGCGCAGTTTCGGCTGGCTGGCTTTCAGGACTTGGAAGCGATCCCACAGCTGGCTGAAGTCGGTCATATTCGGGTTCTCCTTGGAGCGATCAAAAGCGGGCGCCCGCCACGGGACGGGCGCTCGCGGTTAGAAGGTGTATTTGATGCTGGCGCTGAGGTTGCGGCCAGGCTGGGTGAACAGGTCCAGCGTGCGGTCGCTGCTGGTCTTGCCGCGCACGTCGGCGGCTTTCCAGTATTTCTGATCGAAGACATTGAACACGCCAGCGCGCAGCGTGGTGTTCTTGGCTGGCTTCCAGTAAGCGGTCAGGTCCAGCACGGCGTAGCCGGGGGCCAGGAACGAGGACTGGCTTTGACCGCCGCTCAGAGCCCCAATATTCGGCAGGCGGGTATTGGCTCGGGCCAGTTTCAGCAAGGCCTCGCCGCCGAAGCTCGCCTGGTCGTAGCGCAGGCCCAGCGTGGCGTTGAGCGGGGTGATGCTGGCCAGCGGCTCGTTCTTCTGCTTGTTCTGGCCATGGGTGTAGGCGATGGACGCCATCGCGCGCCAGCTCGGCGCGAAGCGCCAGGCGGCGCGGCCTTCCACGCCCTTGATCTCGACTTCGCCGATGTTCTGGTACTGGAAGGCGGACAGGCCGTTGATCATGCCGATGTCGGCCAGATCGATGAAGTCCTTGTAGCGGTTGGCATAGGCGGTGAGGCCGAAGTCAAAGCTGTCCCATTGGCCTTTCAGGCCCAGTTCCACGCCGCGGCTGGTTTCAGACTTGAGATTGGGGTTGGGCAGCACTTGATAGCGCTGAATCGGGTTGGTGAACGCCATATTGGCGTCGTCGAACGGCGGCGCGCGGAAGCCGGAGGAGAACTGCAGGAAGCCGGTGTAGTGATCGGCGAACGGCAGGCTCAGACCCAGCTTGGGCGAGAAGGCGCTGTCCTTGAAGGTGGGCACCTGGTAGTTGTTGGGGTTGCCGTTGGCGAACGCTTGGTCCAGCTGCGGCGTCATCTTGTAGTGATCCCAACGCAGCGACGGAGACGCCACCAGACCGTTGCCGAACTTGATCTCATCCTGGACGAACAGGCCGATGCGCTCGGAGCGGCTGTCGGGGAAGGTCTTGTTGGGGTAGGTTTCGCCGCCGACGATATTGCTGGTGCTGCCGTTTGGATTGTATTGGGTCTTGAGGCGCGGACGGCTGGTGTCGGTGCGGCTCAAGTCCGCGCCCCACAACAGCTGGTGTTCGGCGGAGAGGGCTTGGAAGTTGTGCTCGGCTTCCAGGGTCAGGCCGTAGCTGTCCTGCTTGAAGCCGTAGTCGGACAAGATGCGCAGGCCGTTGCTGCGCCACTCGGTATTGGTGTCGGCGTTGTCCAGCTTCTGATAATAGGCTTTCACCGCCAGCCGGTCGAAGGCGCCGAGCTGCTTGCCTTCCCAGGCCAAGGACGCGCGGTCGCGCTGGGTACGGTCCTGCGCCTGATTGTTGGTGACGACGTAGGCGTTGCGCGGGCCGGGACCCAAGGAGTTCAGCAGATTGCTGTCGGTGTCGCGCCGGTAATGTTCCAGCGTCAGTTCCAGCCGCTGGTTGGCGGCCGGCTTGAAGCCCAGCTTGGCCAGCACATTGTCGCTGTCCCAGCTTTGCGGATTCGGCTTGGTGCGCAGCGTGCTGCTGCTGTCGTTATTGCCCTGGTTGTCGGTTTCGTGGCCGTTGCGGTGGGTGTAGAGCAGCATCAGATCGGCGCGCTCGCCCTTGACGCCGACACCGGCGCTGCTGCCCCAGCCATTGTTGGCGGTGCCGCCAAAGCCCTTGACGCTGCCGCCCACGCCTTGCTCTTCCGGCACGAAATCGTCCACGGTCTTGGTGCGGTAGCCGACCACGCCGCCGATGGCGTCGGAGCCGTACAGGCTGGAAGTGGGGCCCTTGACGATGTCGATGGCGCGCAGGGTTTCCAGTTCCACGTAGTCGCGGCCGGAGATGGCCCCGCTATTGTTGCCGCCGCCGGCATAGGATTCCGGCAGGCGGATGCCGTCGATCAGCATCAGGATGCGGTTGCCGTCTATGCCGCGGATGGTGTAGCCGGCATTGCCGCGGCGCGCCGGATCGGTGGCCACTTCCACGCCGGGCTCGTATTTGACCGCGTCGGCGATATCGCGCACCAGTTGCTCGTCCAGCTTGTGGCGCGAGATCACGCTGGCGTTGGGCGCGGTTTCCGCCAGCGACTTGCTGCTGCGGTGGGCGGTGACCTGAACGGTCTCCAGTTCCGCCGGCGTTGCCGCCAGCGCGGGCCAGGCGGCGGCCAGGCTCAGAACCAAGGGGGTGGCGCGAAATAAGGCCATGGAAACTCCAAACTTCCTAAGGTTGGGTGCTTCCGCTGGCTGGCTAGTCTTGGCTGGCTTGCGGTGTGTGTGGTCTGGGACCTATTTGATCAGGATGAGCTTGCCGTTGCGGGTCAGTTGCAAGCGATACATTTCGCCCTGATGTTCGATCAGGATTTCCTTGCCTTTGGCGAACAGTTCGCAACTGCGCAGCACCGGGGGCAGGCTGGCAGCGCTGGTTCCGGTGCCGGGCTTGGAGGCGGTGTGGGCGTGCATGAATTTATCCATGGCCAAATGGTAACGATTCTCATTATCGAATTCAACCTGGAACAGGCCTTGAGGCGAGCGAAAAGGGCGCGGCTGTGGCGCGGCGGTCACAAAACGGCATGGCTTAGCCGGCGCTGGCCGGGGATAATGGCGGTTTTTGCGCGGAGAGGCGGATGGACCTGAACGCTTTGATCAAGCTTTTGCCCAGCCCGGCGGGCGCGCCGCAGGCCTTGCGCCTGTATCGCGTGCGGCTGGATGTGGATTGGCCGGTGGACGAGGCGCTGCTGGCGGGCTTGAGCCAGGACGAGCGCAAGCGCTGCCTGCGCTATCTGCGTACCATCAATCAGTTGCAGTTCGCGCTGACCCGGCTGGCCTTAAGGAGGCTGCTGGCGCAAGAAACCGGCCTGGCGCCGGACGCGCTGATGTTTGAGCTGGGCGCGCATGGGAAACCGGTCTTGAGTCTGCCCGGCGCGCCGGTGTTCAATGTGTCGCATTCCGGCGCCTACGCGTTGATCGCCATCGCGCATGGCGGCCAGGTGGGCGTGGACATCGAAACGGTGCAGCCCATGCGCGACGTGCCGGCGCTGGCGGAACAGACGCTGCGGCCGGAGGAACTGGAATTGTGCCGGCACGGCCAGGACGTGGCGGCCTTCTTTCAGTTGTGGACCATCAAGGAAGCGGTGTTGAAAGCCTGGGGCGTGGGCATTGCCCAGCATCTGTCCGCATTCGCCGCCACCGGACTGGCGCGGGGCGAACTGCCTTTGAGCATTGCCGAACCTGACCGCTGGCCGGCGACGCGGGCCTGGGCCTTGCCCGCGCCGGAGGGCTATGCGGCCACGCTGGCCTGGGCGGAGCGCTGAAACGGGGCGGCGGAATGACAAAAAACCCGCCATGTTGCCATGACGGGCTTTTGCTAATGCTGGCGTCCCCACGGGGAATCGAACCCCGGCTACCGCCGTGAAAGGGCGGTGTTC
>NZ_JAYSGF010000052.1:0-15456 GCF_041912965.1 Chromobacterium sp.
GTCCTTGATGTCGCAGGTCTTGCAGTGCACGCAGTTCTGCGCGTTGATCTGCAGCTTGGGCTCGCCTTCTTCCCGGCCGACGATCTCGTAGACCCCGGCCGGGCAGTAGCGCTGTTCCGGCGCGTCGTACTTGGCCAGGTTGAACTGCACCGGCACGCTGGCATCTTTCAGCTTCAGGTGCGGCGGCTGGTCCTCGCCATGGTTGGTGTTGGAGATGAACACCGAGGACAGGCGGTCGAAGGTCAGCACGCCGTCCGGCTTGGGATAGGCGATGGGCGTGCATTCGTCGGCCGGCTTCAGGCTTTGATGGTCGGCCTGGTGATGGCGCAGCGTCCACGGCGCCTTGCCGCGGAACAAAAAGGTGTCCAGCGCCGAATAAATCATCGCCGGCCACAGGCCCCAGCGGAAGGAGGGCCGGATATTGCGCACCCGGTGCAACTCCTCGTGCAGCCAGCTTTGCTTGAATTTCTGGCTGTAGGCGCTGGCTTCGCGCGCCGGCTGTTCCTCGCCCAGCAGCTCGAACACCGCTTCCGCCGCCAGCATCGCCGACTGCATCGCGGTATGGGTGCCCTTGATCTTGGGCACGTTGAGGAAACCGGCGGTATCGCCCACCAGCAGGCCGCCGGGGAAGGTCAGCCGCGGCAGGCTTTGCAGGCCGCCCTCGGTCAGCGCGCGCGCGCCGTAGGACAGGCGGCGGCCGCCTTCGAACACCTTGCGGATGGCCGGATGGGTCTTGAAACGCTGGAATTCCTCGAACGGCGACAAATAAGGGTTCTGGTAATCCAGGCCAATGACGTAGCCGACCACCACCTGGTTATTCTCCAGGTGATACATGAAGGAGCCGCCATAGGTGGCGGTATCCACCGGCCAACCCACGGTATGGGTGATACTGCCCGGCTGATGCAGTTCCGGCTGCACCTCCCACAATTCCTTGATGCCGATGCCGTAGGTTTGCGGATCGGCGCCGTCGTGCAGGCGGAAGCGCTCGAACAGCGTCTTGGTCAGCGAGCCCCTACAGCCTTCGGCGAAAATGGTCTGCTTGGCCCACAACTCCATGCCCGGCTGCCAGGCGTCGGTTTTCTCGCCGTCCTTGCCTATGCCCATATCGCCGGTGGCCACGCCCTTGACCGAGCCGTCCTCGTGATAGAGCGCTTCGGCGGCGGCGAAACCAGGGTAGATTTCCACGCCCAGTTCCTCGGCCTGCTGGCCGAGCCAGCGACAGAAGTTGCCGAGACTGACGATGTAGTTGCCGTGATTGTGCATCTGCGGCGGCGTCGGCAATTGGATGGATTCGGTTTCGGTCAGGAACAGGAAGCGGTCGGACTTGGCCTCGGTGTTCAGTGGCGCGCCTTTTTCCTTCCAGTCCGGAATCAGCTCATTGAGCACGCGCGGTTCGATCACCGCGCCGGACAGGATGTGGGCGCCGATTTCCGAGCCCTTCTCCAATAGACAGACGCTGACCTCCCGGCCTTGCTCCGCCGCCAGTTGCTTCAGGCGAATCGCCGCGGTCAGCCCGGAGGGCCCGCCGCCGACGATCACCACATCGTATTCCATGTAATCGCGTTCCACTGCATCTCCTTAATCGCGCGCCAGGTTCAAATCACCCCACATCGCATGCATGTTGCATGGCGCGCGATCAAAAATCAAACAACCGTTTAAAAACTGTCAGCCGCCCGCCCGCCGGGCCCGCGTCTGACTTCAATCTGTAAAGGCTCATCCTGTTGCAAATGCACATCGCGCTGCGGAAAGGGCAGTTCGATGCCGGCCTTGGCCAGCGCGCCGTCTATCATATGGCGCAGGTCGCTGGCCACCAGCACGGAATCGGCTTCGCCGATGTCCAGCCAATACTCCAGCTCGAACTCCAGCGCGTCGGCGCCGAAGTTGCTGAACAGCACCCGCGGCGGCGGCTCCTTGAGCACCACGCCATGGCGCTCCGCCTCCGCCAGCAATAGATTGCACACCTCGCGCGGCGGGCTGCCGTAAGCCACACCGATGGCGATTTTCCGGCGAATCCGCCGGTTGCTGTAAGTCCAGTTGGTCACCGCGCTCTCCACAAAGGTGGAGTTGGGAATCAACGTCTCGATGCCGTCGCCGGCGCGCACCACCGAAGAGCGCAGCCCTATGCTGCTGACGGTGCCGCTGATGCCGCCGACCTGAACGAAATCGCCCACTTTCAGCGGCCGCTCCACCAGCAGCATCACGCCGCTGATCAGGTTCTTCAGCAGGTTCTGGGTGCCGAAGCCAATGCCGATCGCCAATGCGCCGCCAAGGAAGGCGAACACCGTCAACGGGATTTTGACCAGATTGAGCGCAAAGATCACCAACAGCGCGATCACGAACACATAGCTCCAGCGCCACCAGATATTGGCCGAGGCCTCGCTGACGCCCAGCCTACCCGTGGCCAAGCGCCGCAAGGCGCGCAGCAGCGCGGTGCTGGCGGCGTAGCCTATCAGCAACACCAGAATGGCGCCCAGGCTCTTGCCTATGGTCACGCTGCGGGTGGCCTGCACTTTCTGGCCGTTGATCTCCACGCTGTCGTCGGCGCTGAACAATTCATAATTCCACAGCGCCCGCGCCGCCTGCAACACACGCTCGCTCAAGCGGCGCGACACTTCCTGCGGCGTGCCCTCCGCCGGCGCGCCGACGTCGAACTCCTGCTGCAACAGCAAAATGCCGGTCAAGGCCGCCTGCACCGGCTGCTGGGCGGCGTTGACGATGTCCAGCCGCTGGCGCAGCAGCTGCAGCATCGCCAGCGCGTGGCCGCCGCCGCGATCCAGGCCGATGTCATGCTGCACATCCGCCATCTTGGCCATGGTCAGCTCCGCCTCTTTTTGCAGGTAGTCGCGCACCGCGCCCAATTCCTCGCCGGCCTGACGGCTGGCGCTGGCCACTTCGGCCAGATTGGCGGCCTTGCCGGCGTACAACTGGTAGCGGTACTCCCAGATACCGCCCTCCTGCGAGTTCGCCTCCTGGCGGATGCGCATCAGCTGCACCGCGAGGTCGCTATTGTCCAGAGCCTGGCGCTGCTCGACTGTGCGCTGGGTCAAATCCTGTAACAGCGCGGCCTGCGCCGGCGCGTCCTTTTTCTGCTTCACGGCGCTCAACTGCCGCTCCAACTCCTCCAGCTCGGCCTTGACCCGGCGGCGGCGCAGCTCATGCGCGCCCATTTCCCGCTCCAGGCGCAGGCGCTCCTCTCCCAGCCTCCGTTGCACTCCATCCAGCTCCGCCGGCTGGAAGCGGACCTGTTTGCCGATACCATCCAGTTGTTTCCGCCACAAGTCCAACTGCGCCTGCAAAGTCTGCTGGCGGATGCGCAGCACCTGCCCCAAGGCGTCGAACTGCAGCAATTCCGACGCGCTGATGTCGCGGCGCCAGCGCGCGCCCTCCATCCGCCAGCGCAGCGCTTCGGCCTCGCCGGCCGCGGCCCCTTCCAGCTGCTCTCGCGCCTGGCGCAGGCTTACCTCGTTGAGCTTGAGGCTGTTGCGCATCGCCTCTTGCATCTGCGACAACATCAGCTGCTGCGCCTGCTGGGTATCTTTTTCCCAGCCGCCGGTCTGCAGTCGGCTGCGCAAGCCCTCCACCAAGGACACCGGATAGGGGCCGGCTTGCGCGAAGCCGCTCCAGTTCCGCAAGGCCTCTTCGGCCTCGGCTTGCTGCCTCAGCCTCTGATCGCGTTCTCCCGCGAGATCCAGCTGCCAGGCGTAGGACGCCACCAAGCGTTCCAGCAAGGCGCGGCGAAACAACAGCTCGCCCGGGGTAACGCCGGCCGGCAGCTTGTCCAGCTTGATGGTTTCCAATTGATCCAGCGCCTGCTGTGCCTCGGCCAGCTTATCCACCACGCTGACCGCGGGCGCCGAAGCCATCGGCTTGGCCGCAGGCTTGGACGCAGCCGGCAAGGCGACGGGTTTGGACGCGGCCGGCAAGGAAGCGTAGGCCGCGGCGCAGGACAAGAGCCCGGCAAACAGGCAACAGACGGCAAAGAAGCGGCTCTTCACGCTAGGCATTTCATTGAACAAGCAGTGGACCTTGCCCCGGCTCAGACCGCCGGCGGCAACTCGACCGCGCATTTTCGCACGAATCCGCACGCGGCACCCAGGCCCAAACCATGCCAAAGGCATTAATTTACATCAGATCACGCCCGCCCCGCGCAAGCGGGCAATGTCGTCGGCACCGTAGCCGGCCTTCTCCAGCAAGGCATCGGTGTGCTGGCCCAGCCGGGGCGGCGCGTCGCGATATTGCGGCGGCGTGTCCGACAGTTTGATCGGGCAGGCCACCAGCGGCACGGTCAGGCCATCCGGGCCTGGCAATTCGATCTGCATCTGACGGTGCCGGATTTGCGGATCGGCGAAGGCCTCGTCCACGGTATTGATCGGCCCGCAGGGCACGCCGGCCTGATCCAACCCCGCCAGCCAGGCGTCGCGCGGCTGGGCCAGGAAACCGGCGGCCAATAGCGGTACCAGTTCGTCCCGGTGCGCGACGCGCTGCGGATTGCTGGCGAAGCGGGCATCATCGGCCAGTTCCGGCCTGCCGATCAACTCGCACACCGAGCGGAACTGACGATCGTTGCCGCAGGCCAGGATGAAGTGGCCGTCGCCGGCGCACTTGAACACCTGATAGGGCACGATATTGGGATGGGCGTTGCCCAGGCGCGGCGGCACCGCGCCGCCCACCAGCCAGTTCATATTGACGTTGGCCAGCATTGCCAGCGCGCAATCGAACAAGGCCATGTCGATATGCTGGCCGCGCCCGCTGCCTTGCCGCGCCCACAGCGCGGCCTGGATCGCGTTGGCGGCGTAGAGTCCGGTGAACAGGTCGGTGACCGCCACCCCCACCTTGTGCGGCTCGCCGTCGACCGGGCCGGTGATGCTCATCAGGCCGGACATGCCCTGCACGATGTAGTCGTAGCCGGCCATCTGCGCGTACGGCCCATCCTGGCCGAAGCCGGTGACCGAGCAATACACCAGCCGCGGATTGAGTTCGGCCAGGCTGGCATAGTCCAGCCCATACTTGGCCAGCCCGCCCACCTTGTAGTTTTCGATCAGCACATCGGCGTCGGCGGCCAGCCGGCGGATGACTTCCTGTCCTTCAGGCTTGGCGATGTCCACGGTCAGCGATTTCTTGCCTCGGTTGGCGCACAGGAAATAGGCGGCGGTGCCGTCCGGCAAGCTGGGCGGCGCCCATTGCCGGGTATCGTCGCCGCAGCCCGGGCGTTCCACCTTGATCACTTCCGCGCCCAGATCGGCCAGCAACTGGCCGGTCCACGGCCCCGCCAATACCCTGGACAAATCCAATACCTTGATGCCTTCCAGCGCGCCCGCCATCTGCGTCTCCCGCTACATGCAGCCCATCGAAAAAAAAGCGGCCCGGCAAGCCGGGCCTCCAAGGACAGACAGGAATAACGGCGCGGCCGGCCTCCCGGCCGCGCCGGCTTATCAGGCAAATGCCTGAATACCGGTCTGGGCTCGGCCCAGAATCAAGGCATGCACATCATGCGTGCCTTCGTAAGTGTTGACCGCCTCTAGGTTCATCACATGGCGGATCACATGAAATTCGTCGGCGATGCCGTTGCCGCCGTGCATATCGCGCGCCAGCCGGGCGATGTCCAGCGCCTTGCCGCAGTTGTTGCGCTTGATCAGCGAGATCATTTCCGGCGCGGCCTTGCCTTCGTCCATCAGCCGTCCCACGCGCAGCGCCGCGTGCAGGCCCAGCGTGATCTCGGTCTGCATATTGGCCAGTTTCAGCTGGATCAATTGATTGGCGGCCAGCGGACGGCCGAACTGCTTGCGGTCCAGCGTGTACTGGCGCGCCGCGTGCCAGCAAAATTCGGCGGCGCCCAGCGCGCCCCAGGCAATGCCGTAGCGCGCCTTGTTCAGGCAGCCGAACGGCCCTTTCAAGCCCTTGACGCCGGGCAGGATGGCGTCTTCCGGCACCAGCACGTCGTCCATCACGATCTCGCCGGTAATGGAGGCGCGCAGCGAGAACTTGCCGTGGATCTTGGGCGCGGACAGTCCGGCCATGCCCTTCTCCAGCACAAAGCCGCGGATTTCGTCCTCGTCGTCCTTGGCCCAGACCACGAACACATCGGCCTGCGGGCTGTTGGTGATCCACATCTTGCTGCCATTGAGCAGATAGCCACCGTCCACTTTGCGCGCCCGCGTCTTCATGCTGGCCGGGTCAGAGCCGGAATCCGGCTCGGTCAGGCCGAAACAGCCCAGCCATTCGCCGCTGGCCAGCCGCGGCAGGTATTTATCCTTCTGCGCGTCCGAGCCGTAGGCCCAGATCGGATGCATCACCAAGCTGGACTGCACGCTCATCGCCGAACGGTAGCCGGAATCCACCCGCTCCACTTCACGCGCCACCAGGCCGTAGGCCACGTGGCTGAGGCCGGCGCAGCCATAGCCTTCGATGGTGCAGCCCAGCAGGCCGAGCTCGCCCATCTCGTTGATGATTTCGCGATCGAAGCGCTCTTCGCGATTGGCGCTCAACACCCGTGGAAACAGCTTGTCCTGACAGTAGTCATGAGCGCTCTGCTGCACCATGCGTTCTTCTTCACTCAGGCATTCGGCCAAAAGCAAAGGATCGTCCCAGCTGAACGGCGCGCGACTGGAGGGGGCTGCCATAGTTTCTGTCTCCGCGTTACTTGTTCCGCATTGCGGAACTTGGTTTCACATTGCAGAATAGACTAAAACACCGTCTGGACGGATGTAAAGCGATTTTGCGAAACTCGACGCCCGCCAGCGATACTCACCCCAATTGAGGCTGACAAAACAAGATGGATTCAATGGATTTGGAAACGGACAAGGACCGGCTGTTCGTCACCGCGCTAGCGCGCGGGCTGGAGGTATTGGCGGCATTCCGCCCCGGCGAACTGGCGCTGTCCAACCAAGAACTGGCCAAGCGTACCGGCCTGCCCAAGTCAACGGTGTCGCGTTTGAGCTACACCCTGACCCGGCTGGGCTATCTGGCTCAGGACGAGGACAACGGCCGCTATCGGCTGGGGCTGGCGGTGCTGGCCCTGGGCTCCACGGTTCTATCCAGCTACGACATTCGCCAGATCGCCGGGCCGCTGATGCGCGAGTTCGCGCAGGAGCAAGGCATGTCCATCAGCCTGGCGCTGCGCGACGGCAGCGACATGGTGTATCTGGAAACCTGCCGCAGCCCGGCACGCATTTCTGTGCAGCTGACGGTGGGCTCGCGGGTGCCGCTGGCCACCACCGCCATCGGCCGCGCGTATTACGCCGGCTTGCCGGCGGAGGAACAGCTCAAGCTACAAGCGCTGCTGGCCGCGCGTTACGGCGCGGAATGGAAGGAAATAGGCGCGCGCCTGGAGGAGGCCCGCCAAGCCTATCTGCGCCAGGGTTATTCAGCGTCTTTCGGAGAATACGAACCGGATGTGATGGCCGTGGGCGTGCACCTGGCCGTGCCCGGCCAGGCGCCGATGGCCTTGAACGCCAGCGGGCCGGCCTTCGCGCTGGATGAAGACGCGATGCGCGCGCGCATCGCGCCGGCCTTGAAGGCCTTGCGCCAGCGGCTGGCGCCGCTGGGCTGAGCGCGCGGCTCCGTTCGCCGGGCTCAGGCGGACTGAATGTAATGGACCAGGTGATTGATCACCTGCTCCTGCTCTTCTATGGTGGCGCGCACCAGATCGCCGATGGACAGCATGCCCATCACCTCGCGGCCTTCCAGCACCGGCAGGTGGCGAATGCGCTTTTCCGTCATCAGCGCCATGCAGTCGTCCAAGGTCTGGCTGGGCGTCACGTAGACCACGCGGCTGGTCATGATGTCGCGCACCTTGGTGCCGGCCGAGGTACGGCCCTGCAACACGATGCGCCGCGCATAATCGCGCTCGGAGAAGATGCCGATGATGCCGCCCTCCTCCATCACCAGCACCGCGCCGATATCGTTTTCCGCCATCACCTGCAGCGCCTGAAACACCGTGCTGTCCGGCGTCACGTAGACCAGAGCCCGATTTGGCTTGCTGTCCAACAACTGTCTTACCGTTTGCATGCATGTCCCCTTATCAAACCGGCGCGCCGGCGCTGCAAGATGCTGCGCTCGGCCCACGGCGACGCGGGCAAGCGCCCACTTATCCACTATAGTGCCGCCCGCGGAGCCTGTTCAAGCTTCCGCGAACCGGCGCGCCGCAAGGCGATAACGGCTGATGCGGCATGTGCCGCCCCCGTCATCAGGCCCGGATCATGGTGCCGACGCCGGCATCGGTCAGGATTTCCAGCAGCAGCGCGTGCGGCACGCGGCCATCGATGATGTGCACCGCGTTGACGCCGTTGCGCGCGGCATCCAGCGCCGAACTGATCTTGGGCAACATGCCGCCGTGGATGGTGCCATCGGCGAACAGTCCGTCCACCTGCTGCGCAGACAAGCCAGTCAACAGCTTGCCGTTCTTGTCCAGCACGCCGGGGGTATTGGTCATCAGCACCAGTTTTTCCGCGCCCAGGGTTTCCGCCAGCTTTCCTGCCACCAGGTCGGCATTGATATTGTAGGCCTCGCCGTCTTCGCCGACGCCGATCGGCGCCACCACCGGGATGAAGTCCTGACTGTCCAGCAAGGACACCAGCGCCGGATCGATGCTGGAGATTTCGCCCACTTGGCCGATGTCGATCTCGTCGTCGGTTTCTGATTTCAAATACATCTTGCTGGCGCGGATGAAATGCCCGTCCTTGCCGGTCAGGCCGACGGCCTTGCCGCCGTGCTTATTGATCAGCGACACGATTTCCTTGTTCACCAGGCCGCCCAGCACCATTTCCACCAAGTCCATGGTGTCGGAGTCTGTAACGCGCATGCCCTGGATGAACTCGCCCTGCTTGCCGACGCGGCTCAACAACTCATTGATTTGCGGGCCACCACCATGCACCACCACTGGATTGATGCCCACCAGCTTCAGCATCACCACGTCCTTGGCGAAGCCTTCTTTCAAGGCCGCGTCCGTCATCGCGTTGCCACCGTACTTGATCACCAGGGTCTTGCCGGAAAAACGGCGGATATAAGGCAGGGCTTCGGCAAGTATCAGGGCTTTTTCTGCTGCATCGGTCGGCACGGCGTTCTCCATGGTTGCGCCCGGCCGCTGCCGGCCGGACGAAAAACGATTCTGATCTGTTGCATTTTAATCAAGCCGATTAATGAACTGTGATTTATTAATTGCAGAACAGCGGCATTCTGCCCTACAGTCCAAAACATTAATGAACCAAGATTCAGCTATACAAACATGGCACAAGCTCCCTCCTCGCGCTGGCAGCGCAAAAAAGACGCGCGTCCCAGCGAAATCCTGGATGCAGCACTGGCCTTATTCGTTGAGAAAGGCTTCAGCGCCACCAAGATGGAAGACATCGCCCGCGCGGCCGGCGTGACCAAGGGTACGCCCTATCTGTACTTCCAGAACAAGGAAGACATCTTCAAGGCCATGGTGCTCCACCATCTGTCCAGCCGTCTCGGCGCCTTCGTCGAGCTGGAGCAACAGCATCAGGGCCCAGTGGGCGAGCTGCTGCAAATCCTGTTGCTCAAATGGTGGGACGAGGTGGGCGCCACGCCAGCCGCCGGCCTGTGCAAGCTGGCGATAGCCGAGGCCACCAATTTTCCGGAGCTGGCGCAGTTCTACACCAATGAAGTGATCTCGCCCTGTCTGAGCATGGTCGAGCACATTCTGCGCCGCGGCATGGACAGCGGCGAGTTTCGGCCGCTGCCCATCGCCAGCAGCTGCGACGCCCTGCTGGCGCCGCTGGTGATGGCGATGACCTGGGCGCATTCCTTCGCCAAGGTGGTGCCCGAAACCTGCGGCTATTCGCATCACCATTCCCGCGAACACCTGAGCGAAGCCTTGCAGCTGGTGCTGCAAGGCCTGAAGAATCCTTGCTACGAGAACTGACATGAGAACTGCAGCTCACTGCCTCTGGCTGACCATCGCCAGCCTGGCTCTCGCCGCCTGCGGCAAGCCGGAGGCCCCGCCCGAAGCGCCGCGCCCGGTGCGTTATGTGGTGGCCGGTCAAACCGCCCAACAGCAGGGCGACAGCTACGCAGGCGAAATCCGCGCCCGCCACGAAACCAATCTGGCCTTCCGCGTGGCCGGCAAGGTGGTGGCCAAGCTGGCCAATAGCGGCGATCGAGTGAAGAAGGGCCAGGTGCTGGCGCGACTGGACCCCAGCGACTACGCGCTGGACCTGTCCGCCAAGCAGGCGCAGCTGGCGGCGGCGCAATCCGATCTCGGCCAGCAGGAACTGAATCTGAAACGCTACCGCGAGCTGTTGGCCAAGCAGTTTGTCAGCCAGTCCCAGGTGGACGGCCAGCAGAACGCGGTCAACGCCGCGCGTGCCAAGGTGGACCAGGCCAAGGCGCAACTGGCGACCAGCCGCAACCAGACCGGCTACACCAACCTGGTGGCCGATGCCGACGGCGTGCTGAGCCAGATGGTGGCCGAACCCGGCCTGGTGGTGGCCGCTGGCCAGGCGATGGCGCGGCTATCGCAGGATGGCGCGCGCGAAGCCGCGATCCAAGTGCCGGAGAACGCGCTGGACAAGGTGCGTCGCGCCCGGCAGTTCCAGATCAGGCTATGGAACGGCGGCACGCCGCTAACGGGGACGCTGCGCGAACTGGCGGCGGACGCCGACCCGGCCACGCGCACTTATCCTGCGCGCATCGCCATCGACGGCGACTCCAGCCGCCTGCAGCTGGGCATGACCGCCAGCGCGGCCTTGCCGGACGCGGCCGCGGCGCAGCTGCGGCTGCCGCTGACCGCGCTGCTGGACGAGCAGGGCCGGCATTATGTCTGGCTGATCGGCGCCGCCGGCAAGGTGACGCGCCGCGCGGTGACGGTCAGCCGCATCGACGCCGAGTCCGCCACCCTGTCCCAGGGCGTGCAGCCGGGCGACAAGATCGTCACCGCCGGCATCCATCTGCTGCGCGACGGCCAGTCCGTGAAACTGCTGGAGCGCTGAGGCCGCGATGAAGAAACTGAATCTGTCGGAATGGGCGCTGCGCCACCAGTCGCTGGTGCGCTACCTGATGGTGATGCTGATGCTGGCCGGGGTCTGGGCCTATACCCAGCTGGGCCAGAAGGAAGATCCGGAATTCACCTTCAAGGCCATGCTGGTGCAAGCCTACTGGCCCGGCGCCAGCACGCTGGAAATGGAGCAGCAGGTCACCAACAAGCTGGAGGAGAAACTGCAGGAAATGGGCGAGATCGACTTCGTCCAGAGCTATACCAAGCCCGGCGAAAGCCTGCTGCTGATTTCGCTGCGCGAGGACGTGCCGCCCAAGAATGTTCAACAGCTGTGGTATCAGGTGCGCAAGAAGATAAGCGATATGCGCGCCAGCCTGCCCGCCGAGACCCAGGGGCCGTTCTTCAACGACGAGTTCGGCGACACCTTCGGCAATATCTACGCCTTCGCCGGCGACGGCTTCAGCTATGAAGAGCTGCGCCAATACCTGGAGGACGCCAAGCGCGAGGTCCTGCGCGTGCCGGACGTGGCCAAGGTCAGCCTGCTGGGCGTGCAGGAACAGCGGGTCTATGTGGACCTCTCCAGCGCCAAGCTGGCCTCGTTGGGCCTGGACACCAGCGCGATCTGGAAAGCGCTGCAGCAACAGAACGCGATGATGCCCTCCGGCGTGTTCGAAACCGCCAGCGACCGCATCTGGGTGCGTCCCACCGGCAATTACCGCAGCGTTGACGCGATCGCCGCCACGCCGGTAACCGTCAACGGCAAGACCTTCCGCCTGGGCGACATCGCCGCGGTCAGCCGCGGCTATGTCGACCCGCCGCAAAACACCATGCGCTTCAACGGCAAGCCGGTGCTGGGCATGGCCATCACCATGAAGGGCGGCGGCGACGTGCTGCGCCTGGGCAATAATCTGAGCGCCACGATGCGGGAGATCCAGTCCAAGCTGCCGGTGGGCGTGGAAATCCATTCAGTGTCCGATCAACCCAAGGTGGTCAAGAACGCGGTCAGCGAATTCATGCGCTCGCTGGTGGAGGCGGTGGTGATCGTGCTGGCGGTCAGCTTCTTCAGCCTGGGCCTGCGCACCGGCATCGTGGTGGCGCTGTCCATTCCGCTGGTGCTGGCGATGACTTTTCTGGCGATGTATTTCTTCAACATCGACCTGCAGCGCATCTCGCTGGGCTCGCTGATCATCGCGCTGGGCCTGCTGGTGGACGACGCCATCATCGCTGTGGAAATGATGGCGCTGAAACTGGAGCAGGGCTGGAGCAAATTCCAGGCCGCCACCTTCGCCTACACCAGCACCGCCTTCCCGATGCTGACCGGCACCCTGATCACCGCCGCCACCTTCCTGCCGGTGGGCATCGCCAAGTCCAATGCCGGCGAGTATGTGTTCAGCCTGTTCGCCGTGGTCGGCATCGCGCTGGTGCTGTCCTGGATCGTCGCGGTGGTGTTCACCCCCTATCTGGGCTACAAGCTGCTGCCGGAAAACCTGCAGCAGCACGAGGCGCACGATGTCTACGACAAGCCGTTCTACCGCCGCTTCCGCCGGGTGGTGGAATGGTGCCTGGAACGGCGCAAGACCGTGATCGCGCTGACGCTGGCCGCCTTCGTGCTGTCCCTGCTCGCCTTCAAGCTGTTGGTGGCGCAACAGTTCTTCCCCTCCTCCAACCGCCCGGAACTGATGGTGGACATGTGGCTGCCGCGCGGCGCCAGCTATCAGGCCACCGAAGCCGAAGTGAAAAAGCTGGAGGCGCTGCTGGCGCGCGACAAGGACATCGTCAGCGTCACCAGCTATGTCGGCAGCGGCAGCCCTCGCTTCTACCTGCCGCTGGACCAGCAGCTACAACACCTGAACTACGCCCAGCTGATGCTGATGACCCGCGACGAGCATGTGCGCGAACAGGTGAAGAAACGGCTGGAGAAGCTGTTCGACAACGACTTCCCCAATGTGCGCGGCCGGGTGATCCGGCTGGAGAATGGCCCGCCGGTAGGCTATGCGGTGCAGTTCCGGGTGATGGGAGAGGACCACGCCAAGGTGCGCGCCATCGCCGCCCAGGTGGAAGCGCTGATGCGCGCGCATCCGTCCACCCGCCAGGTCAACATCAACTGGGGCGAACAGGTGAAGGCGCTGCGCATCCGCATCGACCAGGACAAGGCGCGCGCGCTCGGCCTGTCCTCGCAGCAATTGTCGCAGCAGTTGCAGATGCTGATCTCCGGCGCCACCATCAGCAGCTTCCGCGAGGATGACCAGGCCATCGCCATCGTCGCGCGGCTAAACCCGGACGAGCGCAAGAATGTGGCCGGACTGGGCAATCTGATGATACAAACCGGCAGCGGCCGCTTCGTGGCGGTGTCCCAGATCGGGCACATCGAGTATCAGCCCGAGGAAAGCATCATCTGGCGGCGCAACCGCCTGCCGGCCATCACGGTGAGCGCGGACCCGGCCGAAGGGGTGCAAGGCGCCGACATTTCCCGGCAATTGCTGCCCAAGATGCAGGCGTTGGAAAAAACCCTGCCGCTGGGCTACCACATCGAGGCCGGCGGCACCATGGAATCCAGCGCCAAATCGCAGAAAGCCATCGCCGCGGTGGCGCCGCTGATGCTGGTGGTGGTGCTGACCCTGCTGATGCTGCAACTGCACAGCGTGCAGCGCACCATCATGGTGTTGCTGACCGCGCCGCTGGGCATGATAGGCGTGACGCTGACCCTGATCGCCTTCAGCGCGCCATTCGGCTTCGTCGCCATGCTGGGAGTCATCGCGCTGTCCGGCATGATCATGCGCAACTCGGTTATCCTAGTCGACCAGATCGAACACGATATCCGCGACGGCATCGATCCCTGGCACGCGATTGTCGGTTCCACAATTAGACGTTTTAGGCCTATCATGCTGACGGCATTGGCCGCCATCCTGGCGATGATACCGCTGAGCCGCAGCACCTTCTGGGGACCGATGGCCGTGGCCATCATGGGCGGACTGCTGGTGGCCACGGTGCTGACCCTACTGTTCTTGCCGGCGCTGTACGCGCAGTGGTTCAAGGTAAGGCGGCCTCAAGCCTGAGCGCGCGATGAGACAAAACAAACCGAGCATACAAATACAAATGAACAAGACTCTATTCCGATCGCCCCTGCTGGGCAGTTTACTGCTGCTGGGCTTCGCGCTGCCGGTCCACGCTTTCGACCTGGTCGAAGCCTGGCGCGCCGCCCGCGACTACAACGCCGATTTCGCCGCCGCGCGCTCCGACCTGGACGCCGGCCGCGAAAAAGCGGTGCAGGGCCGCGCGCTGCTGCTGCCGCAAATCGGCGCCAGCGCCAACTACAACTACACCAACCCGATCATGCCGGCCGGCCAGGGCGGCTACGACGCCACCACCTATGGCGTCAATCTGCAGCAGCCGCTGTTCGACGTCGGCAAATACACCGGCTATCAGAAAGGCAAGCTGGCGACGCAGCAAGCCGAGACCAGCTTCGGCGCCGCCGAGCAGCAATTGATCCTGGACACCTCGCAAGCCTATTTCAATGTGCTGCTGGCCAAGGACACCCTATCCGCCACCAGCGCCAGCAAGAAGACCTTCCAGCAGCAGCTGGAGCAGGCCAAGACCGCCTTCGAAGTCGGCACCGCCACCATCACCGATACCCATGAAGCCCAGGCCGGCTACGATGGCGCGGTGGCACAGGAAATCAGTGCGGTCAGCAGCCTGGAACTGGCGGAAAACAATCTGCGCCGCGTCACCGGCCTGGACCCGAAAACCATACAGCCGGTGCTGGACAAGCTGCCGCTGGAACTGCCGACGCCGGCCACGCTGGAAGCCTGGATCGACCTCGCCCAGCGCAACAGCCTGAGCATCAAGGCCGCCGAACAAGCGCTGGGCATCGCCGACAAAAACGTCACCGAGAAAAAAGGCAACCACCTGCCCGTGGTCAGCCTGACCGCCGGCTACAGCGACAGCCAGACCCGCGCACCGCTGCAAGCGCCGCATACACGCGGCAGCAGCATAGGCGTGGGCGTCACCCTGCCCTTGTTCGCCGGCGGCGGCATCAACTCGCAAGTACGCGAAGCGGTGGCGCAGCAGGAATCCGCCAAGGACAAGCTGGAAGCCACCCGCCGCCAAGTGCGCGAAGACGTGCGCCGCACCTTCCTCGGCGTCACCAATGGCGCGGCGCTGGTGCGCGCCCAGGAGCAATTGCTGATCTCGGCCAAGAGCAAGGTGGAGTCCACGCGCCTGGGCAAGGAAGTGGGCATCCGCACCAATATCGACCTGCTGCAGGCCGAGCAAGCCTATTATTCGACGCTGACCAGCCTGGCCACCGCCAAGTACAACTATCTGATCGCGCGCCTGTCGCTATCCCAGGCCGCCGGCCAACTGGATAGCGAGGTTCTGGGCAAGGTCAACGCCGTCATCCGCCGTTAAGCCTCCCCCTCCGCGGGGGGGGGCCGGACGCCCGGGCCCCCCCGGCGGACCCAGCCCCCCACCCCCCCCCCCCCCGCCCCCCCCACCCGGTTTATTTT